>PIVZ01000775.1 GCA_003354045.1 bacterium | reverse complement strand
CCGCCTGCTCGCCTATCACGTCAATCTGCTTGAAGTCCTCGGTGCCGTTGTGGCTCTCCATGAGCAGGGCGCCGTGCCACGGCACCCGCTGATCGTCACCGACGCACGCAACGTAGAACCCCGCCACGCCCACATGCGCGTCGGACAGCGGCGCGATGTTCATCGGGATCATCTGCACGTGCCCGGCCGCGGTGTTCGCGCGGAGACGGTCCGAAGATCCACCGCCGGCGGCGGCGTCCTCGGTGCTGCCCTCGCCGACCATGGTCTGCGTGAACGCCTCGCTGTCCTCCACGTGGGCCTTGACCTGGATCGTCAGGTTCTGCCCAACGTCGACCCCGTCCGTGAACAGCTCCCAGTCCTGCCCGAAGACGCTGGCCAGCGAGTACAGCGTGGCGGGCTTCATCGCCTGCATCGTCGTGGGGCTGATGCTGAAGACCACTTCTTGGCGGCGCGACTGCGCGATGGCCCATAGCGTGTTGACGAGCTGCTGCGCCTCGTCGCCGGTCATGGGGATGGCCAGGGATAGCGTTTGCTCCTCCCGTGCGGCGCCCTCGTGCCCGCGGGCGGACTTCATCCCCCCCTTGTATTCCCGATCCGGATCTCGGTACTCCAGCCACAGCCGATCGATCGCACGGAACTCCCCTGTGTCGCGCAGGCGCATCGGGGTGGGCGCCGAGCCACCGGGGCCGGATGCGCTCATGTCCGACGAGGACAGCACCGTGGCGGTCATGCCAACGCGATGCTCGAACACCAGGACGCCACCCTCGTCCCGTCCGACCAACTGCTTCGAGATGAGCAGCGGTTGAATGGCCTGCGCCAACTGCTGCGGCCCCGAGATGTGGAAGCCAGCCAGGTCGCCAGTCAGCGCCGATACGTCGAACTCGTGCTCCCCGAATCCCCAGTCCCGAAGCATGCGCCCCAGGTTGGTTTGGAGCGTGGTGTCCGCGCTGATCTTCGGGACGAATTCGAAGTTGGGGAGCATGTTGCCGTAGTCCGTGAGCTCCAGATCCTCGATCACGGCGTACACCATGTACCGATTGGCCGGGACGTTCCCCGCGCCCATCGTCGGCTCCTCGAACTCCGTGATCAGCGGGTCCGGCGCCTGGTCCGCGCTGCCCAGGTAGAACCGGATCGCCCCGAGCTGCCCGCTGTGCGTCGGTTCCTCCTGCGATACGGTCACCGTGTCGCCGAGCGCCTTCCCGAAGGGTTGATCGCCAGGCGTTCCGAACGCGCCCCCTTGGTCCCGGCGCAGGCGCACCCAGCTGGTATCGGTGAGATCGTCGAAGCCGCTACTACTGCACCGCCAATCGGTGTCGTTGTTGTCCGACTCCGTGGACGCAGGGGTGGTGGCTGATGACGACGCCACGGTGTCGGTGAAGGCATAGATGATGGAGACGGTCTTCGTCTCGTTCAGCAGGAAGACGTAGTCTTCCGCGGCGATGTACGTCCCCGACGTGCCCACGATGGTCAGGGCATCGCCGGCGAAGATGGTGCCGGCCAGGGTTGCCTTGATGTCCACCACCGTGTCGCCAACGGCCTGCACCGACTGGGTGACGAGTTGCCCGTTCAGCGGGTGCACGCCGTCGATGAACCCACCCACCTCGACGGTCTTGCCGCTCTTGATTAGGGACAGGTCCGGTCCGCCTGCGCCTTGGTCGCTGGTCAGCTCGAGATACCACCGCAACTGTGACGTGTCTTCGGACGTTGCGATCCACCACGGGATGGCCTTCGCGCTGATCTTGGTGCTGCTATAGCTCAGGTCGTCCGCGGACTGCCACAGGATCTTGCCATTGGCATAGACGCGGTCTATCCCCTCGTACGGGGTGCCGTCGGTGCGCGCGATCTCGATGGCGCAGTGGGCGTAGTACCGATACACCACGTGCTCGCCGCCGGCGCCGCCCTTGCTCCCGCCGGACTCCTCGTGGCGCTTCTCGATTAGCCTGGGCATCCACACGACCGTGCCAGCGATCCGGTCGGCCTCGCCGTAGCATCGCGTCGCGGGCGACCCCTCCTTGGCCATCTGGAGGTTTAGGTC
>PIVZ01000774.1 GCA_003354045.1 bacterium | reverse complement strand
CCTCCACCTTGCCCAGGATCTGCCTGGCATAGGGAAGCAGTACGTCGCCGGCCTGCGTGAGCGTGATCTTGCGCGCCTGGCGGATGAACAGGGGCGTGCCGAGGGATTCCTCGAGCCCGCGGATCTGCTGGCTAACCGCAGACTGACTTACCCGCAGGCGTTCTCCCGTGCGCGTGAAGCTACCGGTCTCGGCGGCGCTGACGAAAGTCGCCAAGGATCGAATATCCATCGTAATACCTTATGGCAGCTCGCAGCAAATGCGGCAAGCGCTTCTGACCGGTCTTTGGCGTAGTCACCGAGTGATCGCGATGCCCGTCGTTTAAGCAGCCGAATTGCCTAATTCTAGTGCAATTCTCCTTGTGTGTGGGCTCGAACCGGGTGCCGGGCCATGACCTGGCGCCGAAAGACAAGCAAAAACCGGTCTCTCGGCCACGGGGTACGTTGGCACCATTTCTGCTTATGGATATCCGTTGGGTAAAAATTTATCCTTATTCTCAAGGAGGGCTCTACGATGGAAAAGCGATTTCTGACGACCTGCTCGGTTCTTACCTGCGCGCTGCTGCTCGCCGGTGCCAGGCACGCGGCGGCTGCGGACGGCGTGTCCGCCGAGACGTTCATGGTCAATAACCTGTGGATGATGATTGCCGCGGCTCTGGTGTTCATCATGCACCTCGGCTTCGCCACTCTCGAGTCGGGGCTTACGCGGGCAAAGAACACCACGAACATTCTCTTCAAGAACACATTCATCATCTCGGCCGGTATCCTCACGTATGCCTTCGTGGGCTTTAACCTGATGTATCCGGGCGACTTCAACGGTTTCTTGGGTTTTGCAGGCTTCGGGCTTTTTCCGGGCGAGGCAGACATGACAGTCGGCTACGCGGGCGGCGGTTACACCTACTGGACCGACTTCCTCTTCCAGGCGATGTTTGCCGCGACCTGTGCCACGATCGTCTCGGGCGCCGTGGCCGAGCGAATCAAGCTCGGCCCGTTCATGGTGTTCGCCACGATTTTCGTGGCGCTCGTTTATCCGTGGCTGGGTTCGTGGAAGTGGGGCGGCGGTTGGCTCGACGGCCTCGGCTTTTATGACTTCGCCGGCTCAACGCTGGTCCACTCCGTCGGCGGTTGGGGCGCTCTTGCCGGCGCAATGCTGCTCGGCCCGCGCATCGGCAAGTACACCAAGGAAGGCCGCCTGCAGGCCATCCCCGGCAGCAGCCTGCCTTTGGCGACGATAGGCGTGTTCTTGCTGTGGCTCGGGTGGTTCGGCTTCAATGGAGGCTCGGTCCTGAACGCTGACCCGACGCTGGTTTCACTCACGTTGGTAACGACCTGCCTCGCCGCGGCTGCCGGTTGTATGGCAGCGATGTTCACCTCGTGGATAGCCTTGAAGAAGCCAGACCTCACGATGGCACTCAACGGCATTCTTGCCGGCCTGGTGGCCATTACTGCCGGCGCCGACCAGATGGCGATGTGGTCGGCGATCCTGATCGGCGCGGTGGGCGGCGTTATCGTCGTCTACTCGGTGGTTTTCTTCGACAGGATCAAGATCGACGATCCGGTCGGTGCGATCTCCGTACACCTGGTCTGTGGCATCTGGGGCACATTGGCCGTGGGCTTGTTCGGCGAGCTTGCAGGACCCGCCCAGTTCCTCAAGCAGCTGGCCGGCGTGGCGGCTTACGGCGCGGTTGCCTTCGGGGCTGCACTAGCCATCTTCGCGACCCTCAAGGCGACTATGGGGCTGCGCGTGGACGCCGAGGAAGAGATAGAGGGCCTCGACCATGGCGAGCACGGCATGAGCGCCTATCCCGACTTCCAGCCAGTGACGGTCGGTGCCTTCCACCCGACTGCCGGATCGACGGCCGGTGTGGCGCTGCGGACAGCGAGCGCGGCCCACTATCAGATTGAAGAGGCCGTTTCCTAGGGGGGGAGCGGTCGGCGTTGGTGGCTTGCCGGCGGATGCCCTCCGGCCGGCAAGCCACCTTTACGTTTCGAGCCCGTGGCGGTTGCTAGCACGAGGGTAGTGATCTGCCCCCGTCCGGTGAAG
>PIVZ01000773.1 GCA_003354045.1 bacterium | reverse complement strand
GCTCGTAAAAACGGGTCGCACCGACGATTACGTAGCGGATGCCGGCGCGTACCAGTTCTTCCTCGAGGGCCCGCGACTGGGCATTGGTCCGGTAGAAGACGGCAGCCTCGCCGCCTCGCTCGCCGAGAGCGACAATGGCTCGCACTATGTAGCGGGCCTCGTCCCTCTCGTCGGCCGCCGTGTAGATCCGCACCGGCGTCCCCGGCTCACTGGCCGTCCACATCCGCTTGGCGCGGCGTCCGGCGTTGTTGGCTATAACCGCCGCCGAGGCATCTATGATGTTGGCCGTCGAGCGGTAGTTCTGCTCGAGGCGGATCACCCGCGCACCGGGAAAATCCCTCTCGAACTCGAGGATGTTTCGCAGGTCCGCACCGCGCCAGCCGTAGATGGACTGGTCGTCGTCGCCGACCACGCAGATGTTGCCGTGCTGTGCCGCGAGCGTGGTGACGATCCTGTACTGCGCGTGGTTGGTGTCTTGGTACTCATCCACGAAGACGTATCGGAAGCGGTCCTGGTAACGCTCGAGGATGCTGTGGTCGGTCTTGAAGAGCTCGAGGGTGTTTACCAGCAGATCGCCGAAGTCCATCGCGCCCATGTCGAACAGGCGCTTCTGATAGGCGCCGTACAATTCGGCCATCTTGCGCGGGATCGAGCCCTTGGCTACGGCCCGAGTTTCCTCGGGCGAGCGCGCCTCATTCTTGGCGCGGTCGATGAAAGCGCGCACCATCTCGGGGCGTACCATGGAGTCGTCGATACCGGCGTTGGTCAGCAGCTCCTTGATCAGCCGCGTCTCATCGTCGGCGTCGAAAATGGTGAATCTGGCCGGGTAGCCGAGGACCTCGCCGTGCCGGCGCAGCAGCCGCGCTGCGATGCCGTGGAAAGTCCCCACCCACAACGCGTCCGCGCGCCCCCCCATGGTCGCACCGCAGCGCTCCACGAGCTCACGGGCCGCTTTGTTGGTGAAGGTCACAGCCAGGATCTCCCACGGCTCGGCGGCGCCTTCCTCGACCAGGCGGGCGATACGATGCACGAGGACGCGGGTCTTTCCGCTGCCCGCTCCGGCGAGAATCAGCAGCCCACCGTCGGCGTGCTCGACGGCTTCGAGTTGGCGCGTGTTGAGTGACATGATCGGCTCGGCGATGGTGCCGGAGCAGAGGGAAGCGGGCAAGCTGCGCTCTCCACTATCGGCGGGTTTCGCCCAGCAAGACAAGCTTGAGCTCCTACGACAGAAAGGATGCCGCGTATAGAGCGGCCAAGCAGGCTGGCTACCGGTCGCGGGCGGCCGTCAAGCTGCGCGAGCTCGACGGCAAGTTTCGGCTGTTTCGGTCGGGAGACACGGTTGTCGACCTCGGTTGCTGGCCAGGCGGTTGGCTGCAGGTAGCGGCCGAATGCGTCGGCGAACGCGGCCGCGTGATCGGAGTGGATCTCGCCCGGACCGAGCCGCTGCCGCTGGCCAACGTCGAGACCATTGTCGGCGACATCGGGGAACCCGAGGTGCGCGGCCGCTTGGCCGAGCTCGCCGGCGGCGGCGCCGACGTGGTGCTCTCCGACATGTCTCCCAAGCTCTCCGGCGTGCGCGCCACCGATGACGCCCGCCAACTGGCGCTGGCGGAGCTTGCGCTGGCCGTTGCGGCCGAGCTGCTCCGCCCTGGGGGAAGGCTGGTCATGAAGTTGTTCTCTACGGTGGAGCCCGAGATCGCCCGCCGATTGCGCGACGATTTCAAGACCGTGAAGAAGCTACGCCCCCCTTCCACCCGCAAGGGCTCATCGGAGATATACGCCGTGGCGAGCGGCCGGCGTGGGCCATTGTGAATTTCGTCTTCGCACAGAAGTATGGAAACGAGCCGGGTGATGTGGCCGCCACGATCCCGATGAGCACGGTGCTATCGCTGGTGACCACGCCGCTCGTCCCGGCCTTGGGAACATAGAGTTCATGGATCGCCGGCGGCCGGTATCGTAGTAGACTGGCTGCTCAGCCGCGCCGGCTCCTACCTGGGATCCGGTCAGTCGCAACCCGCCGTCGCCGTTCTCGAGAAGGTTCG
>PIVZ01000183.1 GCA_003354045.1 bacterium | reverse complement strand
GTGATTGTGCCGGTGAGGTTCGGGTCGCCGCACACTCCCGCGCAAAGCTCGGTGGAGACCGTGAGGTCGAAGAGCACCGGCGATTCGTTGCTGTCGTTGGCCTCGAGCCGCGCCTGCACCTGGACGAAGCGTCCAGTGTCGGAGAAGGGCACGCCGCTTTCCACGTCTATGTAGCCCTTGATGCCGAGTCCGCCTTCCGACTCGGCCGCACGTGCACGGACCGTCAGGCTGGCATCCGTCGGTACGGTCGCCGTCCAAGAGACGGTGCCCCATGGCATGCCGGCCTGGCCGCTGTCGTAGATACCCGTCCAGGTGCCGAATGGATCGGTGGTGCTGCGGAAGCCGAGGCCGGTCGCGTCGCTGTAGGTGTAGGGAGCTGCACCGAGAGGGAACACGCCGAGGTGAGAACCGTCCGTGCCGCTGTACTTGGCCACGGTGTTGTCGGCCCGCCGAATGGTCCACAGATCGCCGTTTGAGTCCACGGCGACGCCGCGTATCTCAGTGTTGCCGCTCTGCTGAGTCACGGACCAAATGGTATTGCCCGCGCCGTCCAGCTTGTAGACCTGGCCGCCGCCGTAGTTTCCGACGAAGATGTCGCCGCTACCGTCGGCCGCGATACCGGCCGTCCTTACGCTGAAGGAAGCAGGCGCGGTAAACGCATCGGTGCCCGGGTCGTGCACGCTCATGGTATTGCTGCTCCAGCCCCCGAGGTAGACCAGGCCGTTGGCCAGCGCCACACCATAGTTGCTCCAGGGATCGTCGTGGACATCGACGACAGTCTCCGTATTGGTGTTGAGCTCGAGTAGCGTGAAGCCCAGACTCGCGCCCCACAGGATGCCATCGCCGTCCACCAGACAGCCGTACGGCTCGTTGGGCGAGACGTCGATGGGGCCGGCCAGCAGACTGCCGTCGGTCGAGCTTATCTTGTAGTAGTCCATGGCGTTGAAGAGTCCGACCCAGATGTTGCCGTCCGTGCCGATGCACAGTGAGCGGCCGAGTCCGTCGTCCGGCCCGACCGTTACGGCCCACGCGATCCTCTCGTCGGTGCTCTCGCAGGTTGCCGCGTCGCAGTCGAGCAGACCGTTGCCGTTGGCGTCAGTGGCGGCCAGCGGTGTACTACCCGTGGAGGTTTCGATCGTGCTGCTGCTGTCACGGTCGATGCCGCCTTCGGCCAGAATCTTTATGACCTCGACCTTGCGTCCGTCGAAGTGCCGGTTAGCTACGTAGACGTTGCCATCACCGTCCACCGCTGTGCGCGAAGGGGCCGGGCCGGCCCAGGCGTCGTGTGGGGTCTGACAGCCCTGTTGTCCGGCCGTCAAGAAGCCGACACAGTAGCGTGCCACCTCGGTATTGGCGTCGGTGTCTATCTTCGAGACGGTGTCTTCACCGGCGTTGGAGACCCACAGCACCGGGAAGGTCGAGGTGATCTCCTCGTTGAGCTGTATCTGGTCGTTGTTGGGTGCGTCGTGGTTGACCGAGTCGAGCGCGCCCGAGTCGAAGTCGGCGTCCGTGGTCCACGTCTTGTCCGCGGCCAGTACGCCTGCCGGCAACATCAGCATCAGCGCCACTCCGAGCACGGCGCAGGCAGTTCCGAAATCCCCCAGTCGAGCGTTGTTGAATGACAGATTCATGATTGCAGCTCCTCTGTCTGACTGTTGGTTCTTGAATGAATGTAGACTTGTGAGTCTTCCTGCTCGACGGGACTATACTGCCTCGCGGCGGGCCCTGTCCACACCTCCGGCCGCCAGCCCTTCGGCCGAAACGCCGCCGGCCGGTGCTGCTCTCGCAGCGTGTACACCCGCTTTGCCGGCGTCATCGCGCACCCCCACGATGGTGTGGGGGCTCTCGTTCGCGTTCCCTCAGGCGATCGCTGGAGGGAGCTATCCGTTCAACCGCGGCTTACGAGTCTTCCGGACAGGTGAGCTCGTCTACCAATCCGATCGCGAAGAGCAGCGTGCGCAGGGCGTCGTCGGCCAGGACATCGAGCGAAGTGTTCACGTCACAGACGCAAAGCGGGCAGTCCACGTTGCCGACGGCACCGTGCAGGATCCATTGCGCATCCACGGCGGTGATCGTGCCGGTGAGGTTCGGGTCGCCGCACACTCCCGTGCAAATCTCAGTGGCGACCGTTAGGTCGAAGAGCACCGGCGACTCGTTGCTGTCGTTGGCCTCGAGCCTTGCCTGCACCTGGACGAAGCGTCCGGTGTCGGAGAAGGGGACGCCGCTTTCAACGTCGATGTATCCTTTGATGCCGAGTCCGCCCTCCGACTCGGCCGCACGCGCACGGACTGTCAGGCTGGCATCCGTAGGCACGATCGTCGTCCAAGAGACGGTGCCCCATGGCATGGCGGCCAGACCGCTGTCGTAAATGCCCGTCCAGGTACCGAAGGGGTCCGTGGTGCTGCGGAAGCCCAACCCGGTCGCGTCGCTGTAAGTGTACGGTTCGTCGCCAAGCGGAAATACTCCGAGGTGGGAACCGTCGGCACCGGCGTACTTGGCCACGCTGTTGTCGGCACGGCGGATCGTCCACAGGTCGCCGTTCGAGTCCACGGCCACGCCACGTATCTCCGTGGGTCCGCTCTGCTGCGCAACGCTCCAGATTACGCTTCCGTCGCCGGCGAGCTTCGCAACCGTGCCGCCGATACTGGCACCGAGCAGGATGTTGCCGTCGCCGTCCGCGCTGATTCCTAGTGTCGTCAAGCTGATTGGCGCCGGGTCCGTGAAAGTCTGGTTTGCCGGGTCGTATACGGTGACGGTGCGGCCATCCAGATTCCCCAGGTACACCTTGTCGTTGGCCAGGGCGATGCCGTAGTCGTCCCAGGTGTTCGTGCGTACAGCGACGACCGTTTCTGTATTGGTATTGAGCTCGAGAAGCTGGTCATCGAGGCTTGCGCCCCACAGAGTCCCGTTGCCGTCCACCAGACAGCCGTAGGGGTCGTTGGGCGAGACGTCGATGGGCCCGGCCAGCAGACTGCCGTCGGCCGAGCTTATCTTGTAATACATGCTGTCCATGTAGGTGCCGACCCAGATGTTGCCGTCCGTGCCGATGCACAGCGAACGGCCCCACGAGTCCACAGCTCCGACGGGAACCGACCATGCGATCCGTTCGTCGGTGCTCTCGCAGGTGGTCGCGTCGCAGTCGAGCAATCCGTTGCTGTTGGCGTCGGTGGCCGTCATCGGCGTGCTGCTCGTGGAGGTTTCGATCGTGTTGCTGCCGTCACGGTCGATACCGCCCTCGGCGAGGATCTTGACGACCTCGGCCGGGCGGCTGAAGTCGAACTGCCGGTTGGCCACGTACACGTTGCCGTCGCCATCCACTGCCGTTCGCGACGGGGCAGGGCCTTCCCAGGCGCCGTGCGTGGTCGTGCAACCCTGCTGCCCGGTTGAAAAGAATCCGGTGCAGTAGCGGGCGATCTCGGTATCCGTGTCGGTGTCTATCTTGGAAACCGTGTCCTCGCCGGCATTGGCCACCCACAGCACCGGGAAGGTGGAGGTCACGGATTCGTCGAGCTGGAGCTGGTCGTTGTTCGGTGCGTCGTGGTTTACCGAGTCGAGTACGCCTTCGTCAAAGTCGGCATCGTCGGTCCACGTCTTGTCCGCGGCCAGCGCGCCGGCGGGCAGCATGAGGAAAGCTGCCAGGCCGATCAGTAGGCAGGTCTTCGCGAGGTAGCGGAAAGAAGCGTTCATGGGCGACATACTGTGCATTGCCAGTCCTCCTGTCTCGTGACGTGGTCTCTATCGTTCGGTAAACTGAGCGCCCCCGCCTTTTTGCCAGCCCTCGCCTGAATCGGCAAGGAGTAGAACAATTTCGCCGTATCGCGGGACTATACTCCCCAGCGATGCCGTGTGTCCAGAGCCCTGGGGGAAGCGCCCCGGTAGGCCTGTGTTCGAGGCCGCAGAGGCCTCCGCGGCCGCCTCGATCCGGGGGCCCCGTGCCCGCCAGCCACCCGTCGTCGCATCTGCCCGCTGAGGCGCCGGTCGGCTCGCCTGGCAAACGGGGCTGGCAGGCCCGCCAGCCTCCTGCTGGGGCGAAATAGCTGTGCCCGCCTGACAGGGGCGCGTCGCCGCCGGCCAGCGTCAGGCGTCGTGGGGTCTTGGGCCGTTATCCGAAGTAGGCCGGCTCGTTGCCCTGCTTCCACTTGATGTTGCAGCCGATGCTTGGCTTTTGCTCGGCCGGCGCTGGCTCTCCGGCAAGCAGAGCGTCCAGCGCGCGGCGCAGATCCTGGCCGGTGACCGGCACGTCGTTGCTCGGCCGGCTGTCGTCGAGCTGGCCGCGGTAGGCCAGGCGGCGCTCCGTGTCGAAGACGAAGAAGTCCGGCGTGCAGGCCGCACCATAGGCCTTGGCTACCTCCTGCGTGGAGTCGAACAGGTAGGGGAACCTCCACGAGAGCTCGACGGCCAGCGCCTTCATGTTCTCGGGCCCGTCCTGGGGGTGACTTTCGAGGCTGTTCGAGTTGATGGCCACGAAGGCCACTCCTCTGTCTCCGTAGTCAACCGCCAGGCGGCCGAGCTCGTCGCGGACGTGAACGACGAACGGGCAGTGGTTGCAGATGAACATGACGACCAGGGCCGTGGCGCCTTCGAAGCTCGCAAGCGAATAGCTCGCGTCAGAGACGCCATCGGTCAAAGAGAAGTCCGGCGCCTCGGTTCCGAGAGGCAACATCGTCGAAGGGGTCTCTGCCATTTTCGTTACTCCCGGCGGCTAGGGTCGTATCGCGTATGCGCGCGGGCCGAGCTGCGCGCGCAGGAGGGGCTGAACCGTTTCGACCCAGTCGCAGAGCACGGGGCGCGTGCGGCGTGGGTCGATCAGGTCATGTACTCCGAAGGCCTCCGCGCGCGGGAACGGCGAACGGCCCGCGGCGAGCTGCTCTTCGAGCTCGTGGCGGCGCGCGTCAGGGTCGGGCGCGGCCTCGATCTCGCGCCGAAAGGCGACGGCGACACCGCCTTCGATGGGCAGGGCGCCGGTCTCTGCTGATGGCCATGAGAGCACCAGCCCCTCCGGGCCGAAGTGCGCGATGGCTGCTACTCCGTAGGCTTTGCGCACCACTATCGAGGCCCACGGTACTATCGATTGGGCCACCGCGAATATGGCCGCGGTGCCGTAGCGAATCGTCCCGGCGCTCTCGGCGGCGGTACCGATCATGAATCCCGGCTCATCGACCAGACTGACGATCGGCAGATGGAAGGTGTCGCAGAAGTCGATGAAGCGGCGCACCTTCTGTGCCGCGTCGGCGCTCATCGCCCCGGCATAGTAGCGGTTGTCGTTGGCGAAAACTCCGACCGGATGCCCGGCCAGGCGCGCCAACCCGGTTATCTGCGAGGGGCCGTACGCGGCCGCCATCTCGAAGAAGGAGCCGCGGTCGAAGACCAGCTCCATGAGGTGGCGCATGTCGTAGGTCAGCCGGCGGTTGCGCGGCACTATGGAGAGTAACTCTTCTTCGGTGCGGGCCGGGTCGTCGGTGGGCTCGATCACCGGCGCTTGCTCCCACACGTTGGTCGGCAGGTAGCCGAGGAAACGTCTTATCTCGGTAAGCACGTGCCGCTCGTCTTCACACACGATATCGACCACGCCGCTGCGCGCGTGCACCTCGGCACCGCCCAGCTCCTCTTTGGTCTTCTTCTCGCCGAGGGCGCGCTCGACGACAGCCGGGCCGGCGATCATCACCTGCGCCGTGTGTCGGGTCATCAAGGAAAGATGCGAGGCCGCCAGTCGCGCCGCCGGGAATCCAGCCACCGGGCCGACGGCGGCGGAGACCACCGGGGCCGTCGCCATGATCTCGGCAATCGGAGCGAAACGCGGCGGCGCGTTTACCGGGTCGCCGCCGCTTCGCTTCTTGGCGCCGCCCGTGCCCGCGACGCTGCCGCCGCCGCCTTCGAGAAAACGCACCAGCGGCAAGCGGTAGCGGCAGGCCATCTGCTCGGCGTAGACGCTCTTGTGCAGACCGGCCGGTGTCGGCGACCCGCCACGTTGGGTGAAATCCTCACCGCCGACCACGCACGGCCGGCCCTCGATGCGCGCCATGCCGAGCACGTAATTGGCCGGTGTGAAAGAGAGCAACTCGCCGTCCTCACCCGTTTCAGAGTGGCCGGCGATCGGCCCCTGCTCGCGAAAGCTTCCCTCATCGACGAGGCCGGCGACTCGCTCTCTTATCGTAAGACGCCCGCGCTGGTGGTGGAGGTCTACCGCCTCGGCACCGCCGTGCTCGGCGGCCCTGCGTCCGCGCTCCTCGATGCCCTCGACCTCGCGCTTCCAGCTCATTTCGGCATCTTCATAGTATCCCGCGCCGTCTCGCGACGAGCGGTGCCCTTAGAGACGGTCCCGCCACGCCCAGCGCACCTGGCCGTGTTCCTGCTCGTAGCCGAGGTGACCGTGGTCCACCGCATACTCGAGGATGACATAGGTAGCTTCCTCATCCCTGTCGGTGCGGTCGTAGACCTTGCTGGTAAGCATCCTCAGCGCGTTCTCGTCAGAGATGGGCTCGCTGCCGTTGTTCCACGACCCTAGCTGCTCCACCGCACGTGTCATCATGAGGCGGTGGTAGACGAGGATGCGCCTGAGGTTGTCCATCCCCGGCAGGTCCCCGGAGTCGAGCTTCTCCTTGAACGCCTGGTCCCACTGCCCGATGATGTCGTTGAGCATCTTCTGGCTCGCGCCGGACGTCTCCACGATGGCATGGTTGGCGTGGTACTCGGACCAGTCATCCGAGAGGATGGTCAGATCATAGGCGTCGTTTTGGTCCCTGACGGCGGTACCTGGAAACGGCGCCAGCAGGTGGAAGCCGTAAAGGGCGCCGAGCTCACCGATCTCATTGCCGAAGGCCAGTGTCTCTTCGAGAGTCTCCGGAGTTTCACCCGGAAGTCCCAGGATGAACGAGACATGCGGTTCGATGCCCGCTTCCGTGCACATCTTGATCGCCGAGACCACGTCGGGCAGCTTCACGCCCTTCTTCACGGTCGCGAGCATGTCCACGTTGGCGGTTTCGACCCCGAAGCTGACCGTCGCGCAGCCCGCCTCTTTCATCCGCTTGGCCAGCTCCAGCGTGAGCGTATCGACGCGCGAGAAGCACGACCACTTTATCTTCAGTCCGCGCCGCAAGATCTCGTCGCAAACCGCCAAAGCATGGGTCCTCTTGCCGGTGAAAAGGTCGTCGGCAACGTTCAACTGGTGAAAGCCTAGACCGTTCAGATACTCCATCTCGTCCACGACGGACTGCGTGTCGCGATAACGGATCTTCGAGCCGACCATCTTGGATCCGACGCAAAAGATGCACGGGAAGGGACAGCCGCGGCTGGTCGTCAGGCTGATCGGCATGTTTAGCGCGCGGTAACGGCCGAGCGGGAGCAGGTGGCGCGCCGGTGGCGGAAGCGTGTTGACGTCGAGCAGCGGTCTGTTCTCCGTTACGCGTATCTCGGCGCCGTTCCGATACGCGAGCCCTTGTACTTTACTCCAATCGCGGTCGCCCTCGGCCTGCTGGACCAGTTCGCAGATCGTTGCTTCCCCCTCTCCTCGCACGATCAAGTCGAGCTCCGGTAAGTCCGCGAACGTCTCGTGCACCGAGAACGTCACGTGTGGCCCGCCCATGACGGTGAGCACGTCGGGGTCGATGTGCTTGGCATCGCGGATGACCGTCTTGGCATTGTTGAATGTCATGGTCACTGCAGTGGAGCCGACGATGTGGGGGCGAAAGCGGCCGAGCAACTCGGCGAAGTGTTCCTTGTCGTAGGGGGCGGTGACGAGATCGAGCACCTCCACCTCGACCCCAGCCCTCTCGAGCGCGGCGGCAACGAACGCGATCCCCAACGGAGGGGTAGGCCCTTCGGAGAGCGGGCAATACGGATTAACGAGCAAAAAACGCATGCTGTACCTGTGTCTTGTCGGAACTCAGTCCGGCCGGAATCCCGGCTTTCTAGCGAACACGCGGAGCTCGCGTGGTCGTGGGTATGGTCGCATTCGGCAATGCCCGACCGCGCTGAAGGCAAGAGGTTCGGTTGAGCGCCTCGTTATCGACTACGAAACCGCCCCAGCTATACAGCTTGACTGAAAGTTACACAATTCGCGCTTGGCCGCGGCTCGGAATCGTCCGCCCATCACCGGTGGGATGCTGCCGCGCCATCTTGGCTTCTGCGCTGGAATGTTGGCTTGTTGCCAGAGTTGCACTATCATCGCGGCTCGTGCTGGCAAGTCGAATTTCAAGCAAGTTCAACCCCGCATAATGACCATCTCGGGTGCACGCGTGTCGGCGGAGCAGAACGACCGATTGGCCCGCGCCGCGGTTTTCTTCTTGTTTTTCCTTTCGGGAGCGGCGGCTCTCATCTACGAAGTCGTTTGGCTCCGGCTGCTCATCCTGA
>PIVZ01000182.1 GCA_003354045.1 bacterium | reverse complement strand
ACTTCACCCACCGGGCGGCCCTCGACTATCGGACCAAGCTCGACGATGCGCTGGCAAGAAGACCGGCGTTCTCTGCCACGACACGTTTCACGACGGCAAACCAAGCGGCCAACGATCTACTCGCCCAGGCCGCCGCGGCCGGCGACGAGGCGACCCGAGGAGCGTTCGGACAGCAGGCCCTCGATGCCCTGGCCCAGGCCTTCGAGGCCCTCCTGCACGACTACGGGCAGCAGCAGGGTCGAACGCTGGCCAAGAGCTACTGGTGGGGGGTTACGCTGGATCGTGACACCGAGGTCGTCATGCAGTCGGCCAGTGATCTTTTCGAGAACGTCAGCGGTGATGCCCACCTACGGATCGCCTTCATGCCGGGGCAGCCATTCGAGGGTTTCTACGACGTCATAGTGGCAGCGGCCGAGGCCGCCGACCTGGTGATCATGGGCGAGATCGCCGACAGCGTATACATGAAGGCCCTCAGCCTCGGCGAGTTTCAATCATGGGTGCAGCAGCTGGTCGGCCGCTACCCGCAGATCGACATCTGGGAGATAGGCAACGAGGTAAACGGCGGCTGGCTGGGCTCGCAGGTGCGCGAGAAGATCGAATATGCGGCCAGCTACGTGAAAGCCCAGGACGCCAGCGACACTACCGTGCTCACCTTCTTCTGGGAGATGGGCACGGCCGACCCCGCCCAGTTCTCGCTGTTTCAGTGGATAGACGACGAGGTAACTCCGGCACTCACGGCCAACGTGGACGTGATCTCGCTCAGCACCTGGATAGGCGGAGCGCCGTTCGGGATCGCCCACGACGAGGTGTTCGAACGGCTCAATGCTCTCTTTCCCGGGAAGTCGCTGATCATGGGAGAGCTCGGCTACTGGTCGAGAGGAACCACCAAAGCCTGGTGGTGGCGTAGCGAAGAGAACCCGACGACCACGGTGCGGCGCGCCTACGCCGAGCACATGTACATGGCCAACCTCGCCTTCCCCTACAGCCTGGGCGGCAACTTCTGGTGGTACTATTACGGCGAGCTCTACGGCGGCACGCCGCTGTGGCAGACCATCAACGAGGCCTACCGCAGCATCTACTTCTGCGACGACGCCGACGGCGACACCTTCTGCGACTTCCAGGACAACTGCCCGAGCGATTCGAACGCAGATCAGGCCGACGGCGACGGCGACGGCGTGGGAGACGTCTGCGACACCGCCTGCCCCGCCGGAGAGGAGCTGGTGCTAGGCAAGATCGTCCTCAAGCTGGCCGCTGGAGCCGAGGACCGACTGAGCGCCAAGGGGACTTTCACCACCGCCGCGACCCTGGACCTCGCCACCGCCGGCCTCGGCGTGGAGATGGAGTCGGAGTTCGCCTCCCTGCTCGACGTGCAGCTCGGCGGCTCCGGCGAGCCGGCGCAGTTCACCGAATCGAACGGCAAGTTTGGTTACCGGGACCGCGACGGGCTGGCGGGGGGCATCATGAAGGCATCGGTGCGCCCCAGGGGACGCCAGGTAGACACCTACAAGGTGACGATAAAGGGCAGAGAGATGAGCATAGGGGGTATCAGCGAGGCCAGTCTGCGGCTTGCCCTCGATTTCACCTCAGGGTGCGCCGAGACCCACCAAAGCGCGCTCTATTGCGAGCTCAACGCGAGCGGCAGCAGGCTCATCTGCAAGTAACGGAGAAGCGCAGACGGCGCGGCCGCTCGCTCCTCTTCACGACGGGCCGCCAGCCGGGGACGGCTCATGCGACGGCGGCGGGACGCCCTCCGTTTACAGACCGACGACCGAGACGAAACTCACACAGCGGCCAGGGGCGCCGCCCAGATTGTGGGTCAGGCCGAGCTTGGGATCCTTGATCTGGCGCTCGCCGGCCTCGCCGCGAAGCTGCAGCCACATCTCATACATCATGCGCAGACCCGACGCGCCGATCGGATGGCCGAACGACTTGAGCCCGCCGTCGGGATTGACGGGCAGCTTGCCATCCAACTCGAAGGTTCCCGCGAGCACGTCGCGCCACGCGCCGCCTCGCTCGGCAAAGCCCAGGTCTTCGTAGAGGACCAGCTCGGTCGGCGTGAAGCAGTCGTGCACCTCGGCCATGGAGATTTCCTCGCGGGGATTGGTCACTCCGGCCTGGTGATAGGCGTCCTTGGCCGAGGCCACCACCTCGGGGAAGGTCGTGAAGTCGTAGTCCTGCGAAAGCGGGCCCTCGGCCGGCCCGGCGATGAAGGATAGCGCCTTTATGAAGATCGGGTTGTCGGTGTACTTGTGGGCATCCTCGGCGCGCACGATGATGGCGGCGGCCGAGCCGTCGCTCACGCCAGAGCAGTCCATGATGCCGAGCGGGTCGGCGACGCGCGGCGAAGCCTTGATCTTCTCCAGCGGTATCTCTTTGCGGAACTGCGCCTTCGGGTTCTTGGCGCCGTTCAGGTGGTTCTTGTAGGCGATGCGCGAGATGACGTCCTTGCCGGTCTCGGCGTCGAGCCCGTACTTTTCGAAGTAGGCCGGAGCCAGCAGCGAGAACTGGGCGGGAGCGGTCATGGCCGGAGTGGTACCGTCGCTCGGCGGCGATGAGACCACCAAGCCCGAGAAGCCCGAATCCTTGAGCTTCTCCACGCCGATGGCCATCACGCAGTCGTAGGCCCCCGAGGCCACGGCGTAGGCGGCATTTCGTATGGCCTCGCTGCCGGTGGCGCAGAAGTTCTCGACGTGGGTCACCGGCTTGTAGTTGATCTTGAGCGGCTCCGAAAGCGTGAGCCCCGAAAACCGGCCCATGGTGCCGAGCCAGTAGGCATCGACTGCGTCGGGCTCTATGCCGGCCGAGGTGTAGGCATCGTTGGCGGCCTCGACCAGCATGTCCTCGAGGCTTCTGTCCCAGTGCTCGCCGAAGCTGGTGCAGCCCATGCCGACGATCGCTACCCTGTCACAAATTCCGTTGCTGGCCATCGCGAAAACCTCCTAGCGCTCCGGGCGCGCCTTCCAGAAATAGTTGTGAACTCCAGCCGCAGTAAACAGCCTGCGGAATGTCATTTCGACCGAGTCTCCGATGCTCACCTTGGCCGGATCGCAATCCGTGTACTCACTTTGTACGCGGCCGCCGCCCTCGAAATCGATTACGGCCACCACCATGGGGGGCTGCGGCGTGAAGGCGAGCCGGTCGAGGGTAAACGTGCGCACCACGGCCTGGCGGTCGGCGAACGGGACGTCCTTCATCCGGCCGCGCTCACCGCACTTCACGCACACTATGTGGGGCGGCAGATGGTAGGTGCCGCAGGCCTCGCACTGGCAGCCGACGAAGGCGAACTTCCAGCGCTCCGACCGGAACGACGGCGGGGCCGCGGGGCGCTCGGGGTCGGGGCGCCGGGGCGGCTCGGTCTCGAGGATGCCGCGCCACTTGAGATAGGCGGCGTAGCTGAGATCGTCACGCCCGGAAGCGACTAGCGAATCCACCGAGCGGGCCGGCTCATAGCCCGCGATTGCGTCCGTGGCGCGCAGCAGTACGGCGTCCACACCGTCGGAAACCGAGAGGACCGCGATGTAGTCGCCGGGCGAGGCCTTGTCGAGCGCGCTGGCCAGCATCACTCCCGCCTGCGCAGCGCCGGCGTGGCCGACGCTCTCGGCGCGACCATCCACTATCTGCTGCGGCTCGAGGCCGGCGCCTTTGGCCACCGCGGCAATCGCACGGGGATTCGGAGCGTCGAGCACAACGGCGGCAAGTTGGTCGGGGCCGATGCCGGCCTTCGCGAGCAGGCCCTTGGCCGCATTGCCGAGCAACGGCACGTATGCCTGTGTGAGCGAGAAGCGCTCCTCCCAGGCCCGCGCGTAGCGCTCGCCGGGTAGACGCCAGGTCGAGAGGTATTCCAGAGTCTCGGAGTAGGTCGCGACGACCTCGGCGATTACGTCTTGCGTACCGAGCAGGAAAGCGGCTGCCGCATCGCCGCCGGAAAGCTCGACTGCGCCCTCCGGGGCGCCGATACGAATGTCGGACATCGCCGCCAACGCCGTCCCTCCGGCCGCGGCAGCGTCGCGGGCCGCGATCAGCGCGCCAATACCGGCGCGAACCGAGCAGCCCAGGTCGAGAGCCCGCACCGTACGAGGCAAATCGAGCGCCGCGTGCACCGTCGCCGCATTGAGCTTCTCTTGGTAGGGCGGATCGGTAGTCGCGAAGAACAGCGAAGAGATGCCGGTGGTGTCGCGACCCGCGAGGCAGGCCCGCGAGGCCTCGACCGCCATGGTGGCCGTGTCCTCATCATAGGACGCGACTGCCTTCTCGCCCTTGCCCCCGCGGGTGCCGAGCACCTCGGCAATCACCGAGCGCTGCAGCCGGTTGAAGGGGATGTATGTCCCGTAGGAGACGATTCCGCTCATCAGAGCCTCCGGTTTTCGGCGGCCTCCCGCCAGGATCGCCGAGCGGCGGCCCTGCTCGAGCTCACGCTGACAGATCCTGGTCGGACCACCTGAATCGTTAGGATTTATCGATGAGTCCGGCCTAAGACAAGGCCGGCGATAAGAGTGGGCCGCCGCAAAACGCAGGAGGCGCCGCTCGCGCGACGCCTCCCTTCGGCTTTTCAGCCCCCGATACGACGATGACCCATCAGCGCCTATCGCCGCCGCGAGCCGCCGTCTCCGGCTGAGATCTCTTCGCGCCTACGGCAGCAACACCTCGATGGCCGAGATCTTGGCGTTGCCGACTGAGGCCGGCATGTTGATGTTCAGGGCACCATCGGTCACCGAGACGTCGTAGCTCTTGGCGACCGGACCGGCGAACGGATCGGTGATGGCGGCCGCGCAGCGTCCTTCGCTGTAGATGTCGAAGTTACTGAGCACCGTGCTGCCCTCGAGCTGGATGTCGAAGACACGCTCGCCGCTGCCCAGTGGATTGCCCCCGCTGGGCGATCCCCCGGGGCAGCCCGGTCCCCAGAAGATCTCGCCAAAGAGCAGGTTCACGCGGTAGGTGCCCGAGGCGAGCACCGGGATACCGCCTACGCCACCGATCGTGCAGGCCAGCGGGTTGCCGTTGTACTCATCCTGGAACAGGGCATCGTCCACGGTCCCGAGAATCCCGCTGACGGTCGAGAAGGTCGTGCCCGTACACACGCCCGGGTCGGCATCCCAACTGCCCGGGTAGTCGGTCCCGACAAAGGCTCCACCGGCCACGTTTACGCGAATTTCGCGCTGGCAGGTGCCGGTGTGATCGCAGGTGCCCGCGCCGTCGCACTCGTCAACCGTGCACACGTCGCCGTCGTCGTCACAGGTGGTGCCCAGAGCCTCCAGGCAGGTGTCACCGACGTCGTCACATATGTCCTGGCAGTCGGGGTTGCCGCTGCAGGGATCGCCCGTGTGCAAGTCGCAGCCGCCCAGCTGGCAGGTGTCGGTGCCATTACAGAACAAGTTGTCGTCGCAGGGGTCGGCGTTGTTGAGCGCGATGCAGGTGCCCACTGCACTGCAAACGTTGTCCGTGCACACGTTGCCGTCACTCGTGCACACCGTACCGAAGGGTAGACGGCAGGAGTTGCGGCTCTCGTCGCAGGTGTCCGCGCATTCGGCACCGCCCACACACGGATCGCCGGTGTGAATACTGCAGGTTCCGAGCGCACAGGTGTCGGTGCCGTTGCAGAACAGACTGTCATTGCACGAAAGCGCGTTCGGTATGCGCTGGCACGTTCCTGCACCGTCGCACTCATCGGTGGTACAGACCTCGCCCTCGTCGGCACAAGCCGTGCCCGAGGGAACCAGGCAGGTATCACCGCCCTCGTCGCAGACGTCCTGACAGCTCGCGCCGCCGGCGCACGGGTCGCCCTGGCCCACACAAACGCCGACCTGACAGCTGCTCACCGTCGTGCAGAATAGCCCGTCGTCGCAGCCGTCGGTGTTGTTCGTGGTCACACAGACCCCGGAGCCGTCGCACTCGTTGTCGGTGCACTGGTTGCCGTCGCTCGGACAGGCCGTGGCCGCCGGCAGGTTGCACGTGTCACCGACGTCGTCACAGGTGTCCGCGCACTCGGGAAGCGTGAGGTCGCCGAAGAAAGTGGCCGGTGCGGCTAGCCGGTTGCCGTTCGAGCTGCCCCAGCACTCCACGGTTCCATCGACGCGCACGCCGCAGCTATGGATGTTGCCGGCGCTGACCTGCCGGAAGGCGCCCGCAGGCGGCGAGGCCTGGCCGGCGGCGTCCTTGCCCCAGCAGCTGACCGAGCGGTCCGAGGCCACCGCGCAGGTGTGGGCGCTGCCGCCGCTCACGCTACGGAAGGTGCCGCCGGGAGCCGTGGCCTGCCCGTCGGTGTTACGGCCCCAACAAGCCATGGTTCCATCCGTGTGCACCCCGCAGGTGTGCAGCGCGCCGGTGGTCACCATGGTGTAGGTCCCACCGGGATTGCCAGTCACCTGCCCTTCGGCATCGCTTCCCCAGCATTCGATGGTGTCGTCGGTGTGCAGACCACAGGAGTGATTCGAACCGACGGATACCTGTGTGAACGTCCCACCCGGAGGCGTGGCCTTGTTGAATCCGTTGTTGCCCCAGCAGGTGACGGTGTCGTTCGTGCGCACCCCACAGCTATGCTGGACGCCCGCGCTCAGCTGCTTGAAGAACTCGCCGCCGGGCACCGAGCCCTGGCCGAAGGTATTGCCACCCCAGCACTCCGCCGAGGTGTTCGTATGGATGCCGCAGCTATGGAACTCGCCCACACTCACCTGCGTGTAGGTGCCTGCCGCGGGGGTGGTCGAGCCGGAGGTATCCTGGCCCCAGCAGGCGACAGACGAATTGCTTTGCACGCCACAGCTGTGGTTGGGGCTGGTGCTTACGATCGAATCGTCTCCCACCGGTAGCTCGCCGTTGCCCGCGCAGGGATCGCCCGAACCCACGCAGGAGCCGCCCGAGCAGACGTCGGTGATCGTACAGAACAGGCCGTCGTCGCAGCTATCGGTGTTGTTGTTCGCCGCGCAGGAACCTGAACCATTACACTCGTTGTCGGTGCACACGTTGCCGTCGTCCGTGCACGGCGTCCCGGAGGCCACTGGATTGGCCACGCAGTTGCCAGTGCCGCCGTCGCAGGCTCCGGTGTTGCAGTCGTCATCGAGCGAGGAGCAGTCCTTGGCGCTGCCGGTCTGGCAGCTCCCACCCGAGCAGGTGTCGTTCTCCGTGCACAGATCCCCGTCGTCGCAGGGGGCTGTGTTGTTGTTGGCCGCGCACACGCCGCTGCCGTCACACTCGTTGTCGGTGCACACGTTACCGTCGTCCGTGCACGGCGTGCCAACGGGCTCGTTGCAGGTATCGCCGCCCTCGTCGCAGGTATCGGCACACTCGACGTTGACCGCGCAGGTCTGCGTCTGGCCGGAGCAGATGCCGCCCACGCAGACGTCGCCGCTGGTGCAGAACAGACCGTCGCTGCATGAGTCCGTGTTGTTTGTCGCCGCACAGCTGCCGGAGCCATCGCACTCGTTGTCGGTACAAACGTTGCCGTCGTCGGTGCAGGTGGTACCGGAGGCCACGTAGCAGTTGTCGGCCGCCTCGTTGCAGCTATCGGCGCACTCGGCGCCGCCACTACACGGATCGCCCGCATGCTGGCCGCAGGCGCCGCCGGAGCAGGTGTCGGCTCCGTTGCAGAAAATACTGTCATCGCAGGGGGCGGTGTTGTTCACCGCCAAACAGGAGCCGCTGCCGTTGCACTCGTTGTCGGTGCAACCGTTGCCATCGTCCGTACAGGAGGTTCCCGATGGCACGTTGCACGTGTTGCCTGCCTCGTTGCAGGTGTCCGCGCACTCGGCACCGCCAGAGCAGGGATCGCCCGTATGCTGGCCGCACGTGCCTGCCGAACAGGTGTCCGTGCCATTACAGTAAACGCCGTCGTCGCAGGGGTCGGCGTTGGGCACGCCCGCGCAGTGGCCGGCCCCGTCGCACTGGTTGTCGCTGCAGACGTTTGCATCGGCGGTACAGGTCGTGCCCGTCGCAACGAAACAGTTGTCCGCCCCCTCGTCACAGGAATCCGCGCACTCGGCGCCGCCCGTACAGGGGTCGCCCGTGTGCTGGCCGCAGCTGCCGCCCGAGCAGGTATCGGTGCCGTTACAGAAGAAGCCGTCGTCGCAGGAGGCGGTATTGTTGATGGCCACGCAGCTGCCGGCGCCGTCGCACTGGTTGTTCGTGCACACGTTGCCGTCGTCCGTGCACGGTGTGCCGGCCACGAGATCGCAGCTGTCTGAGTTCTCGTCGCAGGTGTCGGCGCAGTCGCCGCCTGCGGCGCAGGGATCGCCGGCATGGTCGTCGCAGCCGCCGTTCAGACAGGTGTCGGCGCCATTGCAGAACACTCCGTCGTCACAAACAGCCGTGTTGTTCACAGCCTCGCAAACACCGGCCCCGTCGCACTGGTTGTCCGTACATTCGTTACCAT
>PIVZ01001676.1 GCA_003354045.1 bacterium | reverse complement strand
CTGGCTCCTCCCCTACCCGAACCAACGGCTCCTGTGGGTCAACTTCCGCTCGCCGCTGGTCTGGGACGTCTTCGCCGTCACCACCTATTTGATCGTCAGCGCGGTCTTCTTCTACGTCGGTCTGGTGCCGGACCTGGCGATCATTCGCCGGCGCGTCGGCGGTATCCGCGGGAAGATCTACGGCTGGCTCTCTCTCGGATGGGTCGGCAGCGGCAGTCAGTGGCGCCACTACAACCCGCTCTACATGTTCCTCGCCGCGCTCGCCACGCCGCTGGTCATCTCGGTCCACTCGGTGGTGTCGTGGGATTTTGCCATGAGCATCGTGCCCGGCTGGCACACGACGATCTTCGCTCCCTACTTCGTGGCCGGGGCAATCTTCTCCGGCACGGCCATGGTGCTGACGCTCATGATTCCCATGCGCCGCATCATGAAGCTCGAGGAGCACATCAAGATCGATCACTTCGAGAGCATCGCGAAGATCCTCTTGTTCACCTCGTTGA
>PIVZ01000181.1 GCA_003354045.1 bacterium | reverse complement strand
GCCCTCTGCACAATCGCCGTCGAGGCTCGAGCAATCCTCCGGCGTGCCGGCATTGCAGGTGCCTTCGCCGTCACAGGTCTCATCGCCGTTGCAAAAGACACCGTCCGGGCACGGTGTACCCTGGACATCCAGCGTACAGGTCGACGAGCAGCAGTCGCCGTCGGCCGTGTTGCCATCATCGCAGTCCTCTATCCCTTCCGGAACGCCGTCACCGCACACCGGAAGGGTCGTGGTTGTCGTGCTACTCGTCGAGGTTGAACTCGAGGTCGAGGTCGACGTCGACGTCGTAGTACTGCTACTCGTGCTGGTGGGCGGTGCCAGCGTTGATGAGGGTCCAAAGGGACAGATGCGCGGCTGCTCGCAATCCGTATCCGGCCCCTGCGAGAAGCCACCGGCGGATTCACATTCGCCGAGTGTCATATCCAAGCAGTAGCCGCCGACAGATCGGGATAACTCGAAGAGACAACAGGCCTCGGTCGGCTCCGGCAAGGTAGTACTCGTCGTACTCGTCGTGCTCGTCGTGCTCGTCGTCGTGCTCGTCGTTGACGTGCTGGTCGTCGTGGTCGTGGTGCTGGTCGTGGTCGTCGTGACGCCTGCACAGACGCCGTCCGTGCACCGATCGTTGAACGTGGTGCCAATCCCGTCGTCACAGGAGGTGCCGTTGGGCATGATCGGATTCGAGCACAGACCGGTCTCGGGATCGCAGGTGCCAATATCGTGGCAAGTGTCCGACGGATAACAGTTGATTCCAGCGCAACGGTCTATGGTGGTCGTTGTCGTGCTGGTGGTCGTAGTGCTGGTCGTCGAGGTCGTGCTGGTCGTCGAGGTCGTGCTGGTCGTCGAAGTCGTGGTGCTGGTGGTGGTAGTGGTGGCGCCGCCGGTCGTGGAAAAACCAAGAAGGAAGCTGCTGAACCAAAGTTGCGCCCTGGCCGAGGTCTGATTCGGGGAGTATTGCCTACCGGCAAATGCGCGCGCCCACGTAGTCACTTTGAGAGTCACCCGGATCGTCGGCCCCGCGCTCGGAAGAGGGATCACTACCGTGTTCGCAACCGAAACGCCGTCTTTTCGAGTCACGCCGTAGTACCACTGCTGGACGGAGTCGGCGAACAAGTTCGCGTTGTAAAGTACCGCCCCTCCGACCTCTTCCACCTTCAAGTGTACGGAGAACTCAGCCCTGCTCCACTGCCAGTCCGTATCGGAGCCCAAGCTTTGCCCGTTAAATGTGAGCATGTCGTAGGCGGCAGAATAATCCACATCCAGAGACGTCCCGGTCGAGGGAAATTCGCCGACCAGTTCAACCGTTCCGATGCCCTGGGCGGCTCGAATGACGTTTGTGGCGTTATGGTTTTCCGCGTAAGCGCCTGCAGAGCCAAATATGGAGACGGTGCCGGTTATGTCGCCAATTTCCGCCGCTCCCGAAGAGGCGGAGCGACAGTTGGGATTGGCGAGACCTTGAGGACAGAACGCCCCGTCCATAACGGAAGTGCCCAAGGCGTCGGCGTCCGTGGGGCCCGGCATGGGCAGCGCAGGACCGGATGCCGAATCGGTGTCCGACCCCTCGTTAACGATCGAGCAGGGCAGGTCGCCATACATGTTCGGGCACCGCCCTTTCATCGAATTGCCGGTGACGGTGAACGTGGTCGATGACCACGGAACCGGGTCGGCGTTTGCCCCCGTGCAGACGGCAAGCGTCACGGTCATGGCCAACACACATACGAACCCGCGGCGCCCCGCGCCGCTCACATGCTGATAGTTACTGCTCATGGTGCACCCTCTCTGTAGACGGCTTGCTCTTCCGGCTTCCGCGGGCACATTGGTCGCGGAAGCGTTGTCGCAAGTCGTTGCTCGATACCCGCCCGATAGGCGGGCGTGTATCGTGACTTCGAAGTCGCTTCTCTACGCCCCCACCATTGCCGTCCACCGGACTCCCGCGCACCGTAGTCGCGGCAAATACACAACTCGCGGATGCCCGCTCGGAAAATCAGCAGACGGACAGCGACAATGCACAGGAGCTTCAAGTAGGGCCGTTCGGACGGCGCCGCGTTCCGTCGAATGCAGGTTCACGATAGCACCCCACGGCGACGTCTGACAAGCATTCCGACTTGACATTCCGACTTGACGGAGCGCACGCAGTGCCCCACCTGAGCGTCCCTCTGCGAGAGGCGAAACGGCGGACTGCGAGACGCCGCACCGCGAAACGCCGGACCCCTTGCCGTGCGACGCTCCATCCACTAGAAGATGGGGCCACGTGCCCGATCTCGAAGACCTCAAGCCGCGTGCCCTGGCCGCGGCGTTTCTCGTCGCCGGCTCGCTGATTCTCTTTCAGGTCTCGTTCAGCCGGCTCGTCAGCTACAAGCTTTTTTACCACTTCGTTTTCTTGGCGATATCGCTCTCCCTGCTCGGGCTAGGTGCGGCGGGGACCTACGTGGCCGTGACGTCGCGGCCGAGGGATCTCGATCGCAGCCTGCACCGCTGGCTCGCCTGCCTCGCCATATCCGTGCCGATCGCGTTCTTGCTGATCGCGAATCCCGTAGGGGTGACGCAGCATCCTCCGATACGCACCAAGCTGCTCGGACCCGATGCCATTACCTACCTACTGTGGTGCGCGCCGCTCATGATATGGCTCAACTTCTGCGGTGGCGTGGTGCTGACCTCGCTATTTTCCCGCTACAGCCACCGCATGGGCAAGCTCTACTCAGCGGATCTGCTGGGGGCGGGCGCCGCCAGCCTGGGCTGTGTTGGCATGATGAAGTACGGTTCTCCGCCCGCGGCGTTCGTCTCGGCGGTGATCGGCATAACGCTCGCGCTACTGCCGTTTCATCTCGTGCTTCCGCGCGGCGACCGCCAGCGCTGGCTCGGAGCCGTCGCCGTCACGGTGGCGCTCGGGCTTTCCGCCGCGGTCTTCCTCGGCCCGCCGTGGCTGCGCAACTTCGAGAACTTCCGCACTATCGGCCGTGCGCACCGCAAGGTCATCAAATACGAGTGGAACCACCTGATACGCACCGATCACGTTTTCGGCTGGTACGTTCTGGACGGCGAGGCAGCCACTCGCATCGTCGCGTGGACGGAGAAGGCGAAGAACACGCCGTCGACCAAGCCGGCATATGAGGTGGCGCCGGCCAAGCCGGCGGTGGGCATAATCGGTGTGGGCGGTGGCCGCCAACTCGCCGATGCGTTGCGGGCGGATGCCTCGCATGTTCTCGCCATCGACATCAACCCGACAATCATCGAGTGGGTCTTGAACGAGGACAGGGCGCTTACCCACGATCTCTTCTTCGACCCGCGCGTAGAGACCGTGGTCGGTGAGGGGCGCCACGCAATCCGGTCTGCCGGGCGCTCCTTCGACGTGCTGGTGATGCACGCCATCGATACCTATGCGGCGGCGGCTTCGGGAGCCTACGCGCTTACTGAGAACTTTCTTTACACCAAGGAGGCGTTCAAGGACTACTACCACGCTCTTTCCGACGACGGCGTGTTGACGGTCTCGCGCTGGCTGTTCAACCCGCCGCGCGAGAATCTGAGGCTGTTTTCGACTGCGCTGACCGCCCTCGAAGAGCTGGGTGTGGCCGACCCGCGCGACCACCTCGTGGTGCTCGCGCCCGTGGGCCAGTACGAGAAGCTCGGCGACAGGCGTATCTGGGGCTACCTACTGATGACCAAGCGGCCGTTTACCGCCGAGGCGCTCGCGAATCTGCGGGCGCACTTCAGAGGGAAACCGTGGAGCTTTCTCTACACACCCGACGTACGCACGGACACGCCCTTCGACGAGCTCGCCCACGCCGCCGACCGCCGGGAGTTCCAGCGCGACTATCCGTACCTCGTGAGCACGGTGACGGACTCCAGTCCGTATCTGTTTCAGTTCTACAACCCGCTGCACTGGACGGCCTACCGGCAGGTGAAAGACTGGGCGACCGTACAGATCTACCAATGGTCGGCTATCATGCTGCTCGTCACGCTGGCGGTATCGATCCTGCTGAGCTTCCTTCTCATCATAGCGCCGCTGCTGTGGGCGAAGCGCTCTCGGCCCGCAGGCTCGTCAGGCGAGGCCCCGGCTATCCGATTCCGTCACGGGCTCTACTTCGCCGGCCTCGGCATTGGCTTCATGGCCCTCGAGGTGCCCATCATCCAGATCCTGTCCCTCTATCTCGGGCACCCCACCTACGGGTTTTCGGTAGTTCTGGTGTCGTTGCTGGTGGCAACCGGGCTCGGCAGCCTGGCGGTCGAGCGATTGAGAGTAGCCCCGTGGGCAGTGTGCGCCACAGTGGCGGTGCTGCTCGCGGTGGTGATGCTCACCGTCTTCCCGTTGGTGCACGGGACGCTCGACCTCCCCGACCCGGCTCGCTTCGCAATAGCCCTGCTCATAGTGGGTGTCTGCGGTCTGCCAATGGGGATGCCGCTCGCACTCGGGGTACGAGAGCTCGGCCGACACGACAGCCGTAGCGTCGCCTGGGCCTGGGGCATCAACGGAGCCGCGTCCGTGGTGGGCGCATGCCTGGTCATGATCGCGATGGTGTTCGCCGGCTCCTACACAGCACTCTCTATAGGAGTGCTGTGCTACGCGACCTCGGCCGTCGCGGGACGCGTTTGGTCTTAGTCATAGCGGAGTAGATCAATCGAAGCGTTCGGCTACCTCGCCTGATGTAGCCCACAGGACTGGAGACCGAACCGGGATGCTCCACCTCGAGAAGAAGATCCTCAAGATGACACCCCTCGTGCTGTGTCTCTCCCTCGCGATGAGCGGTTGTCAGAGCAGCGGAGAAGAAGGCGCGTTTACGAAGAAGAAAGTCCCGAAGCGCCGCCCGAACGTCCTCATCTATCTTATCGATACACTGCGCGCGGACCATCTGGGATGCTACGGCCACACGGAGAAGACGACGCCGAACATCGATCGTCTGGCCCGCGACGGGGTAGTTTTCGAGCGCACCTACGCCCAAGCCCCATGGACCAAGGCTTCCACCGCGTCGATCTTCACGTCCAACTATCCGACCACCCACGGAGCATCGACAAAGATGGATGGCGTGATCAGTCCGGACTGCGTGACGATTGCGGAAGTCTTGAAGGAAAACGGCTACTACACTGGCGGATTCATCGCCAACGCGTGGGTCGATCCGGAGTTCGGCTTCGGACAGGGTTTCGATGAATACCACAAGATGAAAGACTTGGTGGAAGGGGTCGATGCTGGCGGAAAGCGGTCGTTACGCGCCGAGCACATCAACGGCGTGGTTTTTCCTTGGCTGGAGAAGCACAAGGACGAACCGTTCTTTCTCTACATTCATTCGGTCGATCCGCACGACCCGTATGCGCCGGCCCATCCTTTCGACGATTTCAATCCGAAGTACGAGGGAATCATCACGGGATCAACCGGCCAGTTACGGTCCTTCGAGACTCAGAAGCCGAAACTTTCCGAGGGTGACCTGGCCCAGCTCGAGGGTCTCTACGACGGCGAAATCCGCTACAACGATCATCACATCGGGCGCCTTATGGAGAAGCTCGAGTCGCTCGGCATCCTCGATGATACGATCGTCATCATTACTTCAGACCACGGAGAGGAGTTCGCCGATCACGGGAGCTATCTTCACGGCAAGAACCTCTACGAGTCCATGATCCGGATTCCATTCGTCATGCGTTGTCCCGGCTGGCTGCCCAAGAACATGAGAATCGGCGCGATGGTTCAATCGATCGATATCATGCCGACCGTGCTCGAAATCCTCGATATCGACATACCGACGGAGGCCCAGGGAAAAAGCACCGTGCCTCTTCTGGAAGGCAAGACGAATCGAATCCACGACTTCGTTTTTTCGGAGCGAACGGACGGTAGCAGCAAGAATCCCGAGTATTACATTCTCACGGCGATCTCTGAACGGTTGAAGCTCATCACCTATCCTTCCGGAAGAAACAGGCGCTACAATCGTCACGGATTCACAAAAGAGCTCTTCAACCTCGAATCAGATCCGGGGGAGCGCGAGGACCTGGCCAAGCAGGAGGTCGATTTCGTCAAGGTGGCCCAAGGAAAACTCGACAAGTGGCTCGAATGGCAGGACGAGTCGAAGATGTCGCAACCGGTGGAACCGCCTGTGATCGATGAAGAGACCATTCGGGAACTCAAGGCGCTGGGCTACATCCATTGAGCGACTCACGTGGACGATCCGAGGGGCGAAACTGAAAGTCTTCTGGTAACCTCCACCATGGTGGAGCGCTACGACAACACCGGTATAGAGGTGCGCCGGCGCCTCGAATGGACCGACGGGGTCTGGGTGTGGGAAGCGCCACATGGCTGCCTGCTGATAGAGTCTTGAATGTGATCTAGTTCATATACCCCTTCCTACCAACGCGCTAATCTTTAGAGGCAGTGTCGAGCGTGATTCCGTCGCGGTCTCCGACGCCGCATGCCATCGAGTCTGGGGCGACCCGTGCGCGCATCAGTATCCGTAGCGGCTGACGGCTCAGCTTTTTCGGTCTACCACCGTGAGGCTGATGGGAATGATGCACCTTCTGCAGGTTCTTGCGTGCGCGGTCTTTGTGGCCGGATGTAGCCTTCCGCTTTCATCAACTGTTGACGGCCGGCTGACGGAGCTAGTAGCGGGCTACTGGCGCGGCGAAGGAGCCGGCCAGTTCGAGCGGCGCGCGACTCTCGGCGTCGATATGCGCGGCGACGCCGGGGCTCGAGGGCTGACGATTGGCTGGTCGGATCTTCGTTGGTCGCGTTTCGTGTCGGCGGGAGCCTCACCAGAAACTCAACGCGCGGAGTGCCCCCAGCGTCTGCTTGCGCCACTCGGGCTGCAACTGCCCGACGATAATGGTGGATGCCATCGTTACGGCTTGTTCGTGCTCTCGCGTGCGGCAGTGCCGTCAGACCAGGCCTTTGTCCACCACATCGTGGCCGGGCTCGATGTAGATAACTCGCCGTGGCGCCAAGGGCTGTCAATCGGGTACTCGAGTCAGGCGGCGAGTTATGCGCCCATTTCGGGAAGTGCCGTCAGCGTCGTGGCTTACCGTAGTCGCGGCGGTGGCGGTCGTTGTTTGATCTATCAATCTGGAGGTAACGCTCATGAAATTTTTCCATAGACGACAGATTGCCGCTGCGTTGGCAGCGGCGCTAGCGGCCGGCACTGGGCCAGGCTGCAGCACAGGTACCGGCGAGCATCTGATATTCACGACTTACACGAAGGTCGGTGTTGACATCTCGGCTGTCAACCAGACTCCCACCGAAGCCGTGTTTGGCTACAAGCGATTCGAGGGCGCAATCGTTCCCGTCGATCCTGGAGACACCACCAAGCCTGAAGCCCATTCGGTGTTCGCCGGGCTCTGTGCGCGAAACAATTGGCTGACCGGCCTGAAAATCGCACAGGTCTTCGCCACGGGAGCTGCTGCCGTGGACATTGCCTCTTCGGAGGCAGAGGCGAAGGGTATCGCGGCAATACTGAAGTGCAGCGCCGACTCGAGCACAGAAGCTGAGGAGCCACCTCAGTGAATCGGCTCGTGAAAATCCTTGCATCGGGCGGTTTGATCGCGCTGCTACTGGTGATCAACAGCGGTTGCGCTCCAAGCGCGATAGTCTTCGCAACATCAACCATGGCCGGTATCGAGCTAGCCCCTGCCGAGGCAGGCCAGCAGACGGCACACATCGGCTATAAACGTGCGGAAGCAGTGATCATGCCGACCCGCAACAAGAAGGGGGAACTACTCTCCGAAGCCTACCCGGTAAGCTCCGCGTATCGCTTCGAAACCGGACGCATTTTACTAGACGGTCTAGGCACGACGAGGATCCACCAGGTCTTCGCGACGGGAAAGGCGGCGGAGAAGAACGCGGGAACGGCGGTGCGGGAGGCGTTCGGGTTCACTGGGTCCTTCGCCGAGACTGAGCTTACTGTCGATTGCATCGACCGTTGGCTCGACGCCGATCCTCAACATGTGCAGGAGCTACAGCAATGGTGGGACGAGAACAGTCAGGACGGGTTTGCTGTTCTGCTGATCAGGACAAAGGAAAGAGCCGCCGAGCGACAGCGGTTCATCGGCGCCAAGAACATTCCCTGCAACACGTAACGCCGAAAGGAGAGTTCGATGCCCGACCCTACAGAAGTCACGGACATACCGGCAGAGGACGTCGGTACATTGGTGAAACAGCTCATCAACACGCAAGCGAAGAAGATCGAGTGCGTCAAGCAAGACGACGGGAACTGGACGATTCGTGCTTCGTAACACGTGCTAGCAGTCTGCGCCGTAACTTTCGGCCAGACGTGCTTGCCGGAAGATCGCAGAGTGGTAACCTCCACCATGGTGGAGCGCTACGACAACACCGGTATAGAGGTGCGCCGGCGCCTCGAATGGACAGACGGGGTCTGGGTGTGGTAGGCACCGCTGCGCTTCTACGGAAT
>PIVZ01001675.1 GCA_003354045.1 bacterium | reverse complement strand
CGCTCGAGCGGCAGGGCAAGAGCCTTCTCGAGACCTTCCCGCAGCTAGAGGGCGTCGGCTTCACCCACGGCTGGGGCGGTACCCTGGGCTTCACGATGGACTTCATGCCATCGGTGGGATTGCTAGACGACACCAATAACGTCTTCTATGCCCTGGGCTTCAACGGCGAGGGAGTGGTGATGGCGCAGCTAGCCGGCAGGATAGTGGCCGAGCTCGTAGCCGGCCAGGCCAGTGCACTGACGCGTCTGCCGATCGTCGGCCGCCGCCCCCCGTGGCTCGGCCCCGAACCGCTGCGCTACATCGGCACCTACCTCTACGAGGAAGTGCTGAAGCTCACCGGCACCAACCCGGTGCAGTAATGCCGCGTGGCCCTTGCTGCTGGGGGTGTTTAGGTATAATTATTATACCGATATGGACGTATGGCTACCAGCGTGGAGTTCGAGTTCGACGAGCGAAAAAGCGCGACGAACAAGGCCAAGCATGGCATCAGCTTTGCGGTC
>PIVZ01001674.1 GCA_003354045.1 bacterium | reverse complement strand
CGCGTGGGTGGATTCTGCCCCCAGCGGGCGGGAGAGCCGGCAACCTACGCTCCCCGGGAGCCGATCTTCAGGAAGAGGTGGACTCGCCCATTCCAGCACCCGGAGAACCCCGATGGCGCTCGACGATATCACTCCGCCAGGTCAGCCGGAGTCAACAGTCTCCATCATCATCCTGGCCTACAACCAGCTCGGATATACGACGCAGTGTCTGGAGAGCGTGCAGCGGCACACCACCGTGCCACACGAGATCATCGTCGTCGACAACGGCTCGACCGACGGCACCTCCGAGGTCCTTCGCGAGCGTCAGGCTGCCTGGCGCGCCGATCGACAGGTCGGGGAGCCGGCCGCAACCTCCTGCCTCGACTTCAAGATCATCCGGAACGAGGAGAATCTCGGCTTCGCCGCCGGCAACAACTGCGGACTGGCAGCCGCCGATTCACCGTACGTCCGCGTGCTCAACAAGGACGTTGTGGTGACCCGCGGCTGGCTCGAGCCGATGC
>PIVZ01000180.1 GCA_003354045.1 bacterium | reverse complement strand
CGAGTTCTGCATCCCGTCCCTGAAGTCCCTGCAGTAAGCCAGCGAACGCTCTGTTGCTCACCCCGGCTCGATGTCCTTCGACGGTTTCGAACTGGCAGGTCTGTTCCTCCGGTCATGCCCGCAGGGCTGTCAGTGATTGCGACGTCGGTCGATCTTCCAGCGAGTATCTGTTCTCCAACTCCGAGTTGGGAATCATCCTATCCGCCGTAGCGGCACAGACGACTATTGGACGTGGATGCGGCGCAAGCGGCGCAGCGACTCTGAGACACCCCCAGATACTACTTGACCGAAAGACGTTCATCGACATGGCGCGCGAAGCCGAGAAGCTCGACGCGGAGTTCGTGACGCTGCTTTTCCCGTTCAAGGAACAGGTCTACCGGGACATCGCCCGGAAGTACGCACGAGACGGCGCCGAGCTTGATGCGTCTACCATTGACGCGCCCATGCTGGCCGTGCGAGACTTCCTCATTGGGGAAGGAGTCAAGGTATGCGATCTCGCATCGGACTCTCGAAGTTGGTCGGGTTGCGGACCGCAACTCTATCTCAAGGCTGGCAGCCGTTGAACGGATGCAGGCAATGCACTCGCAGCCGCCTACATCGCAAAATCTTTGAACGACTACTAACCTCGATAGCACCAGGCTTGGCCGAGCCCCAAGCGGCCGCAACTCGGTTCACGGGATGCCTGAATCACGGGGAAGAACGATGAATTTAACTGATAGCATAGAGACGACGATTCCCGCGCGCAGGCGAGGTCTTGCGCGATGCACGATGAGCGCTGCTGCGATGCTGATGGCCGCAGCGACGACCGTGGCCCTCTTGCCGGGTCCGGCCGAAGCCGCCCGAGGGAGATTCCCTGTCCTGTTTCAGATCACCTACAATACGATGGGAACGATCGAGAGGCCGCGGATTCGGCAACAGGAAGGAACGAAGATTACTTTTGTTTCCAACGGCGACGTACTCGGAGCGGGATCGGAACCCGGCCACCGAGAGGTTTTCCTTCGCGATGTATTTGCGGGGACGACCATTCGTGTGACGAACACCGTCGGCGGCGAGAGCTATTCGGCTTCTCGAGTGACGGACGAAATCTTTGCACGCGGTCCGGACTATCTCACATTTACGTCAACGGGCACGCACGGCGCCGGGACCTCGAATCCCGAGGGAAATCCCGAGCTCTTCCTGTACGATGTTTTCAACGCCGAATTCCATCAGTTGACGTCGACGCCGGCTGGCACCGAGACGCTTCAGTCTTATCCGGGCGACAGCGGCCAGTGCGTCGTGATGCAGTCTACGGCGGATCTGCACAACAACCCGGGCGACGAAGAGTACATTGATGACACTGGCTTCTCCAATACCGACGCCAGCCACGAAATCTTCTTGTATAAGCTGCCGCGCATCGCTGACTTTCTCACGCCGGGGTACTTCACCCAGCTGAGCAATGGTCCCGAACTCTCCGTGAGCTCAGACCCTGTCACGGGTGGCTACATCTGGGCACGTCAGTGTCAGACGACCGCCTACCTTTCGGACCACGATCAGCTTGGCGACGGCGTGACGGGACGTCACCTCTACATGTTCAAGAAGCAAGACGGGGCGAGCAAGCGGATGCTGAACAAGGCCCGTGGGCTCCAGATAGGCGACGGCATAGCCCCGAGCGGCGACTACCGCCATCCGCACATTTCGTCGGCTTCGCGGTTCGCACGTGGCCCCAACATCGTTTTCACGTCCAACGCTGACATCTGGAACAACGAGTCGACGGGTTATAACTTGTACAAACACCGGGTGTTCCACCCGCGCATGACGCAGCTGTCCTACGTCCAGGGTGGGGAGATATTCTGGCCGACGATCAGTGACGGAAGCGGCTGGATAGGTTTGGCGGCGAACGTCGATTTGATCAGACCGGGCGCCAAGACCTCGACCGGCGAGAGTGGCCCGTTCAACGAAGACGGCAATATCGAGATCTTCCAGTTCCGGACCCGGCGCCGCGCCACCCAGATCACTCGAACCGTCGGCTGCACGAACAAGGAGCCCATGCAGATAGGCAGCGGCGAGATGATCACTTGGGTCTCTGACTGCAATCTCATTGGGAACGAAAACCCCGGCGGCGTCGAACAAGTTTTCCTTTGGAGAAAGGTGAAGGGCACGGACCCGTTGCTCACGGCCGAGGCCTGCCTAATCGAGGACGGCTGCTGTAACGAAGCGAACGGATGCCTTACGCACCTGTTCGGCCGCATGACCAGGGCTCCGCACCGACACTGCGGTATCAAGAAAAGGGGCTGTGCCCCGAGGTAGCCGCTACTTGCCTGGCGACGCCCGTTGACGTTGGTAATCTGCTCCGTTGATCAGCACGGCTATGGGCGGCGTGAACCTAGACGGAAGATCCACATGCACGCCTGTGAGAAGCTGCACCTCCTCTCGACACATAGCCGGCATAAGGTGTAGAAGAACGAGCAACTACCGACTCTCCGGGAGCGGCACTGATGATGGTTCAACGAATTATGGCGAGCGCTGCGGTGGCGGTAGTTGCCGCACCCGGGAGATGCATTCCCTGCGGCTCAGCCCCAACCAGCCTATGGGAACAGATCGACCCCGGAAGCAAGGAACTTGCCGCGTGAGTAGAGCGATCGCTGCCGTACTGGCCGCCGCCTTGATGGGCGCGGCAAGTTCGCGCGGCGTCGGCGCGGCCCAGCAAACCTGCACCGAGGCCTATGGAACGTGCATCCCCACATCTCCGATCATCGTGGGTCAACTGGCCGTGGACGACCTGCTTCTGTGGCTCAACGTCTGGGGTATGCGGGGGTACGAGAACGACAACTTCCAGCAATGCCTGTTCATCGACTGGAACGTGCATCCCCACTTTGCTGACGAACTCGGCTGGACGTGGACCAAGGGCACCACCGATCCGGTCTGCTGTGCCTCCGGAGGCCAGGCCTGCCCTGCGCCTGCGTGCATGTACCAGTTCAGCTTCAGCTCACTGCATTATGGCATAGCACCCTGGGGTACCGACACCGGCGCCGCCGACATGCCGGTGAACGTGGGTGATCTCCATTCCCTCGTCGTTGTCCATGACATCACCTACGAGGCCACCGACGACGCGCCCGGCGTTCCCTCCGACACATACGCACGTCATGCATTGATCTACGATCTCTTTCTCACCGCCGAGAAGCCGGCGGCTGGCCAGGATGTCTCCGCTTCAATCACCGACGAGGTGATCATCATGATGAACCACAACCCGGAGTACCCTGACCAGGAAGCATGCAGCACCTCGACGAGCGATCCCATCGAGGCGAACGCAGTGTTCGACGGGTTCTACCACTACGACTACCACTCCTTTGGTGACGATAATGTGATCGGGCAGAACTACCACCAGTTCCGCCGTGTGGGTGGTGGGGTGCCGGGAGCTCCCGTGCCGGAGAACCTCGATGTTGCCCCCTTCCTCCGGTACCTGAAGCTGCGCCACAACCAGCCCGATCTGTGGTTGGGCCAGGTCACCATGGGCACCCAGCTGTACGATCACACACACGGGAGTGTCACCTTTCATTCACCCCCGACTTTCTCGCCCCGGTCCATCGTCCTCGTCGAGTCGACCAAGCTCGCGATGAAGGATGACTCGGTAGAGCCCGTCTCGTTGAAGAAGCGGAAGTTGAACTTCGTGTCGAGCTCGAAACGGCTCCTGCCCGAGCATTGGATCGTGCCGCCCGAGGCAGGGGGAGCCGGTGATCCGACGCTCTACGGCGCTCTGCTGCGCGTCTACAACTCTGATGGAGGCAGTGACCGGGCCTCGATCCCACTGCTTGCCGCCGACTGGTCGCGTACCGGCACGGGTTGGGTCTATCGCGGTCCCGACCGGATCAATGGTCCGGTGAGGTCTGTCAAGGTCGCAACGCATCGACTGATCGTGAAGGGGGGCCGGTCGCTGTGGCCCTACAGCCTGGACGAAGCGAGCCAGAGCCGCATCAGCGTACGTCTCTCGCTCGGCACGGAAGTCGAATGGTGTGCCGAGACGACAGCCAAGATCACTGGTACACCACCTTCGACCGGCAGGACCGACAGAGTCGATCGCTTCCTCGGGGCGAAAAGCGTGGCGCCGCCACAGAGTTGCCCGGCGCTCCACCGAGATTTGGAATGAGACGGCTCCGGAGGCGGGCCTAAACCTCCGGTTCCGTTGGATATCGCCGTATACGACCCTACGAATGCGGCGCTTCGAATCCCTCGGGCTCAGGCCCATGGGATTCGAAGCGCCTTTCCGCCATTCCAAGACTCCGTGGTGTCTCGTCCGCTCCGGCAAATCGTCGGTGACGCTATGCGCTCGAGCGCTACCGCTGCGTCTCGTGGCACAGCATCGTCGCTCCGCCACCCACGACCGCGCAGGCGGAGATCTGATCCCCCCGGGCGATCAAGTCGGCGCCGCCCTGGACACATACGGCCAGTGGCGTGCTTGCGAACGTTGGCTGCGTGAAATCGAGACCTCGCCCAACGATCTTTACCTTGAAGAACAGCGGTGCGGGCCGTGGACGTAGAATCGCCCGGCTCTTCGTCGCGGCATCCCTGCACCTGATGTTGCTTCCCTTCACGACACAGCTCGCGCCATCAAACGCAACGCGGGTGATCTCTTCTTCGTCATCGTCGTGCATCACGACGATGACTCCCGCAGTCGGCGTGTCGGTGATGAAGTTCGGGGAGCCGGTAACGTCGAGCTCGCCCTGGGCTACGAACCGACCTTTCGACGCTGACTTCGCTTTGACCCGAACCCGTCGCAGACTGAAGCCGGGCGCGCTGGCTGCATCGCAGGCATCGCCTATCGTGTCACCATCGGCGTCCTCCTGTCCGGGGTTCGCTACCTGGGAGCAGTTATCAAGGAGATCGGGCACGCCGTCGCTGTCGGTGTCCAGGGGATTGTCCTCGAGCATTTCTACGTCGTCGGGCTCCACGTTCAGCTCGGTGGTGTACGCGGCGAAGTCGGCAAAATCCGAGCTCTCCCGGAAGTTGAACTCGAGATTATTCCAGTCGTCATGAGAATTGAGAACCTTCTTGCTGCCCGTTTTCGGGCACGATGCACAGCTGGCATACTGGATATCTGCGGAGATCGAAGTAGCGCTCAAGTCGCCACTGTTATTCCAGTCGATCATCGAAACAGCGGGTACGAACGCCGAGTCCCGGTTGCACCTTCGGCGATCGTTGACCAGGGGGCAGTCAGACGCCCTCGTACACGCGGTCCCCTGATTGGGGCTTGCGCATTTGCCCGTGGGCTGGCTGAAGGTGATCTGCTCCGAGCCCAGAATCGTCTTGTACTCCGCGACGGGATCGCACTGCTGGCCGGCAGGGGCGGTCGTGCAGTCAGCGTCGGCCAGGCACGGATCGCCCGACACACTACATGTGCCGTTGCCCAGTATCCCCTCGGTTTCGAACAGGCCGGTCTCGCTTAGACTCGGAAGGTCGACGCGGGAGTAGTCCAGCATGCGGATGCCGCAGTTCTCGGTGATCTTCGTGTAGTTCATCACGCTTACATAGTTCGGCTTGCAGTTCTCATGGTCGCCCGGACCACCGTGCCCCAGGCCGAGCGTATGGCCGAACTCGTGCATGAAGATGTAGCGCTCGCGTGAGACCGGCCAGTTCTCCTTGCCGGTATCAGCCAGTGCGCCTAGTGCCATCAGCATGTCGTTGCCCGGCAACTCTCCGGTCCCACCGATGCCACGCTTCTTGCTCATATGCGCGTACAGGACCCACCGAGACATGAAGCGCTTGGACTCCAGTGCATCCGCATCGCCCCTCTCGGCCGCCGTACCGAAGGTGGCCAGCTTGACGTCCGTCATGTCGCACTTCGAATCCTTGACCGCGCGGTCGCAGGTCTCAGCCGACTGGCTCCACATGGGAAACTCGGAGTGCAGCAGTGCCTGCTCGTCGATTTGCATGTGGTATCTGATTCCGTCGTTGCCGTCGGGGTTCGACACGGGCGCCGCCGCGAATGCGGCCACAACGTGATCGAGCTCCTTTCGGTTTGGCGTGTGATCCTTCATCCAGTCGATCTCTGTGTAGATATCCTTGTGATTCGGATCCGCATCCTCGGGAATGATATCGTCGCGGTAATCGGCGGATCCGTCCGGCGTAGACGATCCCGATCCACAACAATCAACCTTGCCGTCCTTGATGTTGACGGTTCTCGTCACGCCGTTGTCCGTAGTAAAGACCACGCCGTTTTGGGTGAGCTGCTGGCCCGTCTCGTTCTCGGGTGTGAAGCGACCGAGAATAACGTGGGTGCGCACTGTGCCCCCGGCGGCGAGGTCGAGAACGAACACGGGGAAGCCGCCCCCCCCGAACGCGATAGTATCAAACGGAGTCCCGTCGGGGAGCTTGCCGCTAATGCCGTCGCGGTTGCCGTCTACGCCACCGTCGACGATATCGACTTTCCGCGTCCCGCCGAGGCTTCCCGTAAGGACCACGGTTCCGTGAATCGAGCCGTTGCCATCGACGTCGTACAGTTCCAGGTCGATCGAGCCGTTACCGTCAACGTCGATGCCGTTGTTCTCCCAGCAATCCAGAAGCCCGTCACCGTCTGCGTCGTCAGTGCCGCTCGGGCACACTGCCGGAGACGGTGCCGGCGCGACACCGCCGGTGCCACACGTGTCACTTTCGACTTCCATCGCCTCGACCAGATTCACGGGGCCGGTTCTGAGTTGCCAAATGACGGTGAGCGGCGCGTACGTGTCGCTGTCGCACTCCATGTCGAGGACGGTGCCGGCGATCGGGTAGGCGGTGAGCCGCGGCCCGCTCTTGCTCATATGGCGCATCTCTCGGCTTCCGAAGAGATTGCAGGCGAGATAGTAGCTGTCGTCACCGGTGGCGATGCCGCCGGTTTCACACGAGCTCGGATTGAGTCCTACCTGGTGGAAGCCCTGGCTAACGCCGGCCTCGTTGTATACGAATACGTTTTCCGCGTCGGCGACAGCCTGGAGGGTTTGATCGTTGATCCCGTCCCAGCTCAGGCCCCTACAAGCCGCACCTGTTTGGGCTGTGTAAAGACGTGTCGCGACGGCACTGCCGCCGCCCAAAGGGTCGATTGACCAGACGTCGTTCGTGGTGGCTGCGCAGGCAAGGAGATCGCCGCGGTCGCCGCGCAGGGCCAACGCGTCCCAGTTGGTCGGTAACGGATCTGCGCCGGTGGGCGTCGGTGTGATCTCCTCCCTCACGATCGCGCTGAAGCCGGTCACTTCGATGAACGAGAGCTTTGCAGTCCCTTCGCATGTAACGACGTGGAGCATCGAGTAGGCCGGCTCGCCGATCATCACCCCGGGAACGAGCGCGAGTGCGCCTTCTCGGACGCCCCCGCCCGTGCAAGCGCCCGAGACCGTGGTCCAGAGCCTCTGGCTTCGTAGAATATCGCCGGCAGCCGCCGAAGCGTCCGGAACCAGCCCTGCAACTGGGGCTTGAAGTGCAAATAGTAATCCGACGATCGCACAGAAAAGCTTGGCTCCAGTGCGTGGCGCAGTCCGGCAGTAACCTGATGGTTCCATTCTTCCTTTCTCTCCTTTCGTGGTCTCCGTGGGAGCAAGACGTGGATCTGTTAGTGCGTGAACGCACGAACGCTGTGACTGTCGCTAAGCACGCTCCGTACCAAACCCGCGGGTGGGCGTGCTGAAAGCGCCAACTCGTTGGATTCAAAGGGAGAGGAGATGTACTCCGCGTGTTCGCTGAGACCCAGGGGGCAGGTTCGAGGACAACGATAAGGACAGCATTTGGTCCCTGGGGGCAGGATATCGCCCCTAACAGTTTCTCAACACGAATTCTCAGCGGAGCTGATTTTCACCGTAAACGGCAAGTATGCGTATGGTGCGATCAGGCAATGCCGGGCGCGTTTCATAGTTGCCACGTCTTGCGAAAAGTTATCGCAAGTCGCGACTTGATCCCCAGCGGACACCCAACGGGCCGCTGATCCGCTCTATTTAGCGGCCTTTCCAGCGAGGCGGGCGTTTGTCGAAGAACGCCTTGATGCCTTCGTTCAGGTCTTCCGATGCCATGACGGTCTCGATTGCCTCGGCGGTTGCCTGCCAGCCGAGTTCGGCGTCGGAGGATACAACGCGATCGACGGCTTGTAGCGTCTGGCTCACAGACACTGGAGCGTTGGAGACTATCTTGCCGGCAAGCTCCAGTGCAGTCGCCAGCGCTTGGCCCGGTTCGACTACTCGATTGACGAAACCGAATCGCGCCGCGGTCTCGGCGTCGATCGGCTCGCCGGTCAGCAGCAGTTCCTTGCCTATGTGCACGGGCAGGGAGCGCGTTGCGCGGAACAGGGCGCCGCAGGTCGCGATGACGCCGCGCCTCACCTCGGGCAGTCCGAAGCTGGCGTTGCTCGCGGCAACTACCATGTCGCAGGCCAGCGCCACTTCCATGA
>PIVZ01001673.1 GCA_003354045.1 bacterium | reverse complement strand
TGCCGAGAAGCTTCTCGCGGAGATCGAGCGTTCGCCGCTCCCCTGGACCCAACGCCTCGGCTACCTACTCGAACGCGTTGGAGTTGCGAACCTCGCGGCGCCCTTGGCCGAGCATGTCGCGATCCATGCCAAGGAGTATGTGCCGCTTCGACCGCGGAAATCAGTCAAGAGTTCCCCGCGCGACTCCCGTTGGCGCCTGTTCGTGAACGAAGAGGTGGAGCCTGACCTGTGATCCCGTTCGCCTACATCACGGAGTGGAGGGCTGAGGCACCGTGGCCGATAGAGGCACAGGTGGAGCAGGATCTGATTCTGTCTCGGGCCGTCGTCAACATCTTTGCCGAACCCGAGGTTGCGCGGCTCCTCGCCTTCCGAGGCGGGACAGCGCTGTACAAGCTCCACCTTCGCCCGGCAGCCCGGTACTCTGAGGATATTGACCTCGTGCAAGTTAGTGGGGGGCCGATCGGCGGCGTCCTGGACGCGATCCGACGAGTCCTCGATCC
>PIVZ01000772.1 GCA_003354045.1 bacterium | reverse complement strand
CGTGTGCTCACCAACGGCAGCCGGTCCAACACCGACGTCCTGACGCTCTTCGTCCCATCGACCGACAGCGGCGGCAAAGGACAGGTGGGCCGCCAGCACGTCTTCGGCGGCGACGTCCACACCGTCAACTTCGACAACACCTACCCGGACCTCTGCGCGAGGTCGAGGCCGTCGAACACCAAAGCCGTCTACCGCACCCACAGCGACTACTCGTCGGGCGTGCTGAAAAAGGCGGTGGCGGTCGATCCCTGCGACGGCAGCCCGGAGGAGGTCCTGACCCTCACCGACCAGACGATCAACGCCTCGACCGGCCTCGTCACCTCGAGCCGCGACAGCGCCGGCGTGTCCACGGCCTTCAGCTACGACAGCCGGGGACGCCTGGTCACCGAGAAGCCGTCAGCGAGCGCCTGAACGTCCTACGTCTACCAGTTGCCGACGGTGAGCAGCCCAGGCCTGGTACCGAGGCTGACGATCCGCAGTTGTCAGAACGGCTCCACGACCTGCAGCGACAATGCCGCCCTGACCTGGCAGCAGCTGGAGTATGATGGCCTGGGACGGCTCAAGATCGAGCGTATCCGACTCCCCACCGTAGACGGACTTACCGAGAACGCACGCATGGTCAGCTACAACTCCCGCGGCCTGAAGAGCGCCGAGACCGTCTGGGGCGACGAAGACGACGTCACCGGCCCGGGACGCCTGGAGACTACCTACGAGGACTACGACCCCTTCGGACGCCTCGGCAAGGTGAAGCCGCCGGGCGCCAACCCGGCGACCTGGCTCACTTACCTGGGCAGCCATGTGAAGACCCGCGAGAGCAAGGTGATGCTGGCGAGCGGCGTCCTGGAGTCGGCTTTTACGACCGAGCTCTACGACGTCCACGGGCGTCTCACCTCGGTCTGCGAGGCCCGCGCCGACGCCTGGACAGGCGACTGCGCTGACGGGTTGGAGACCACCTACAGCTACGACGTCGGCGATCGGCTGGCAGGAGTGTGTAGCAACGCGTCGGGTGTGAGCTGCGGCCAGACACGGAGCTTCACCTACGACCACCGCGGCTTTCTGACGAGCGAGAGGCATCCCGAGATCGGCCCGACCGGCAACGGGGCCACGTCGTACACCTACGACGCGGGGGGCAACGTCCTGACCAAGGACGTCGCAGGGACGACTCAATTCGACCTCGACTACGTCTACGACCGGGCGGCCCGTCTGGCCCAGGTCTGGGACCGGAGCCAGGGCTCGCCGAGGCTGCTCAAGGAATTCCGTTACGCCTACGAGAACGACGGCACCGACTTTCGGCGCGGCAAGCTCGTCCAGACAGTGCGGCACAACTGGGCGGAGTTCCTACCGCCGATCGATGTCGAAATCGTCGAGCAGGACGGCGTGGTCTCGGAGACTTTTCGCTACGGTGGCCCCGACGGCCGGGTCTCCGGGCGTCAGACTCGTTTCAACCTGGGCGGCGCGACCCACGCCTTCAACCTTTCCCAGACCTACGACCAGCTCGGCAGCGTAACGTCGGTGAGCTACCCGCAATGCGTCGGCGAGTCGGCGGGCTGCTCCGACGCGGCACCGCCGCGGACAGTGATTTCCACCTATCTGAAGGGCTACCTGCGCACGATCCCGGGCTATGTCGACAAGGTCTCGTACCAGGCGGGCGGGATGCTGCACAAGATCGAGCACGCCAACGACGTCGACTACGAGATCGCGATCGACCTGACCGACGGGTTGGAGCGTCCGTACGAGATCACGACCACCGCCGGCTGGACGACGGGGAGCTACGGCTACGACGGTGCGGGCAACATCCACCGGATCGACGGGCTCCAATACCGCTACGACCGACTCAGTCGGCTGGTCTCGGGCCAGGCCAAGACGTCGAACGGGGCGACGAAGATCGTGTAGACGCCCGTTAACACCACGGTGAGCAACGCCCCGGTCCAGAACGCGCCTATTACAAAGTATGGAGTGGTGATCGTAAGTTCCGGAAGGATGGTTGCAATCACCATTCCGCCGGCGTAGACCGTTACCGAGACCTTTGTAAACACATACGCCAGCAGCGACACGACA
>PIVZ01001672.1 GCA_003354045.1 bacterium | reverse complement strand
ATGTCCGGATTCTCGGGGCCGCCGATGGAGAAGACCGGCGAGGCGGCGGCCGAGTGCTGGAACGCGTCGTGTAGATCGCAATCGTCCTTGTCAGCGAAGATCAGGATGTTGCCCTCCAGGCCGCATTCCTCCGGACAGGTGGCGAGCGGCGGGCAGCCGAGCTCGGCCACGGGCACGATGCGTCCCGCGGACCGGTCCGGGTCGAGGGTGACGTCGAAATCGAAGCCCTCGAACACGCTCGGTTCCCAGCCTCCCATGTCCGTCTCGAAGTCGCTGAGATCTTGGGGCACGCCGCCGACTCGGAGGTAGATATCGTCGAGCTGCCAGGCATAGAAATAGATCGGTTCACTGTATTCGTCTTCATCGGAGGCGAAGGAATCCGTACTGAGCTTGAATCGAACCCAGAGGTCGAGCAGGCCGCCAGGCTCGGGCCAGCTCACGAGCTGGACGACCTCATAACCGCCGAGTGGCCCCGGCAACGGTCCGAGGTGATCACCGCCG
>PIVZ01001671.1 GCA_003354045.1 bacterium | reverse complement strand
GGCGCTAGCAGAGTGAGGTCGAGCAACTGCGTCATCCGCGCGGGCGTAACCCCGAGCCGGCGCGCCGCCTCGGCCCGATCGCGAACCAGACAGGCCGCAACGTTGTCTCTCAACCTCCCCAAGTCGCGCTCAATCAGAGCATTCGAGAAGTGAAGCGCCGGCACCGGCCAGCGGCCACACGCTTCCCTTTTCTCGAGACGACCTCATTAACGCCTACCTCTACGTCCCGATCGTGCTCAGACCTGCCCCACAGCCACGCACGTCTTGGTGAACCGCTGATCATCGGGGTAGCGGAGCACAGCATCGCTTCCGAAGAGGAGAGCACGGCCCCTACTGGGCCTGCGTGCAGGGGGCTTCCTTGATTCTCGGCCGATCATCGTGCTAGCGTCGCCCGTCCCACACCAGAGGCGCACGACCAGCACCCACATCGTTCCGCCCATGACGAGCCTGCGGTATCGAGAATCGCGGTCGGAGATTACCAATGCTGAGATCTATTCGTGC
>PIVZ01001670.1 GCA_003354045.1 bacterium | reverse complement strand
ACATCGACGTCAACAACTACATTGGAGACGGGAGGAAGAAGCGTGATGAGACCCGGGAGGCCCTGCACTACCTGTGCGAGCCGGTCGCGCTACCGCGCGAGGTGGAGCAGTACCTACATTACTTCTGCGGGGAGGCCGCCAACCCAAACGGGCTGAACGAGACCGAGGCGCTGCGGATTTCGTTCTACAAAGCCGTCGTAGTGTTTGTCCGCGCTTTCGCGGTCATCGTACAGGACCTTGCCGAGGCCGGGTATTCCGACGCCGAAGCGGCTACGCTGCAGAAGGAAGTCGCGTTTTACAGCGAAATCCGTGCTGCCATCAAAAAACACTCGGCTGAGGAGCTCGACATCAAGCCTTACGAGGCGGACATGCGCCACCTCATCAACACCTACATTCAAGCCGACCCGGCGGCCGAGCTGGCCGAGCTGGGCGAGATGTCGCTGACCGAGCTCATCATCGAGACCGGGATCCACGACGCAATCGCCCGGAAGCTCAACGAGA
>PIVZ01001669.1 GCA_003354045.1 bacterium | reverse complement strand
CCCGTCGTCGGGGCCCCGCGAGTAGCGGCGCTCACGCCGAGACTGGCCGCGGCAACCCCCGCCGCCCGCAAGAAATCACGACGATTCGTCCTCATGGTTGCATCCTTCCCAATTCCGGCGGCCGTCAGTTGCCTTGTCGTATCATGTTCGTGACGATCATCGCGACGAGCATCACGACGAACGCAACACCCACGCGGACCATCGGCCAGCCGGGCATGAGGACTACGCTTGCGATACACGCTCCCAGTGTGATGGCTCCCCACAGAAGACCCGGCTGCTTGCTCAGATCAGCCGCCTTGTACATGACCCACACCGAGGCGCCTATTATAATAATCTCGAGCATGTCACTCTCTCCCCTGCATCGGCTTGGCGTCTGGCTGGAGTTTCTCTGGCCGGCGGACGAACGAGGGGATCGCCTGGACCTTTCCCTCCGGGCCCACGCAGGCGAGGGTGGTCTCGGCGGTCGCCAGGAGCTGCCCGTCGCTCTCGCGTTTCAGCTCG
>PIVZ01000771.1 GCA_003354045.1 bacterium | reverse complement strand
CATAGGGGTCGGCCGCGCCGTGGCAGACGAGCACCTTTGCCTTCACGTTTTTTGCATCCTCGGGATTCGGAGTGTCAAGGCTGCCGTGGAAGCTGACGACGCCCGCGACGTCAGCACCGGAACGTGCCAGCTCCAGCACGCCGCCGCCACCGAAGCAGTAGCCAATCGCAGCGACGCTCCAGGGGTCGACATCTTCGTTCGCTGTAAGCACGTCGAGGCCGGCCTGCAGGCGCGCGCGGAACAGTCCGCGATCGCCGTAGTACTTGCCCGCTTCCGCGCGCGCTTCGCCGGCGTTTGCCGGCCTGACGCCCTTGCCGTAGACGTCGAGAGCGAAGGCCACGTAGCCCATGCGGGCCAGCATGTCGGCGCGCTCCGTCTCATTGTCCGTGAGTCCCATCCACTGGTGGACGATCAGCACGCCTGGGCGCTTGCCTTTTGCCGCGTCGTCGAAGGCGAGGTAGCCCTCGAAGCGCTGCTCGCCGATGCTGTACTCCAGCGTCTTCGTCACGACCTTCGCCCCCGCCGGCAGAGCCGTTGCAATGAGCAGCGCCATGATCGTGAGTATCGTTCTGCGCATCCTTGCCTCCTGTGATTCGTCTTGTGCATGGCTAGCGATCCAGCAGGCCCAGCCAGTTCTGGATGATCACGATGCCGCCCTTGAGCGCCTCGCCCTCGACGTCATCCGCGGAGACCGCCATGATGAAGGCGTTTCCGCTCGCCTCTACAGAGTAACCTTCCGGCCAGCCGAAGGGACTGATCATCCCGCTCGAAGGCCTGTGCATGACGACCTCGGGCGTGCCGAGTTCCAGCCGGGGCTCGGTCTTCACGGAAACCGAGTAGAGGTCTTCTCCCGAGGCCCAGTACAGCTCTTTCCCGTCCGCGCTCCATTCCGGCCAGTACCCTCCCTCAACCGAGGCCTGCCACTTCCCCGAGCCCTGAGGCCAGGGACGGATGTAGATCTCGTGGCGGCCCGTTTCATTGGATTGGTATGCGATCAGCGAGCCGTCGGGCGAAACGGCGGGGGAGCGTTCGCTCGAGTCGGTCTCCAGGAACAGGGTCGAGTCGCCGACAGCGAGACCGTCCTCGGAGAGGGGGCGGTAGTGCAGCGCCCAATTCGAACTTTCGTCCTGGACACTGTAGAGGAAGTACTTGCCGTCAGGGCTCACGTGGTGGAAGAGCCCGGTGCAGATCAGACGCTCGCTCCCCGTTCCGTCGGCCGCGCGACCGTATACTTTCATGCTGGGGACGGTTCCCCCCCGGGTGTAGTAGACGACATTGCCGCTCGGGTGCCACTCCGGTTGGAAGTCGCTCTCATCGTCGAAGGTCAGGCGGCTGCGCGTCCCCCGATTCCGATCGTAGATCCAGATGTCCTCGTTGTCGCTCTCCTCCACGCTGAGCGCTATCTGGGAGTTGTCGGGGGAGAGTGCCGGTTGCGGGAACTTATTTAGGTCGAGATCGAAGTGCTGCTGGGGAAGTCCGTTACGGTCGAGTACCGCCAGGCGCGCGTTCTGGCTGCCGGTCTGGTAGGCGTGGACGAGGATGCCGTTCGGCCCCGGGAAGGGCATGTCTCCGTTCGGGATGAGCACGAAGGGTTCCCCCGTGGCCGCGAGGGTTTCGAGCGAGAAGGGCATCGCCCAGATTCCGGGATTCGTCGGCGTCCTGCGGTAGATGATGTAGCCGGGCTCAGCGTAGTAGGGACTGTCGAGCGATTGGCCGGGGAGTTGCAGGAGAACGCGACGCGTCTCTCCCGCGAGCAGCTCTATTGTGTCGTAACCCTCGGTTCTGTGTGTGATGAAGATGTACCCACGGTCACCGGGGAGCCCGCTCACGTCGTGATAGTCCACGATCCCATCCCCGGCGGGGAGGATCTCCGTCGGGTCGCCGCCCTGTTCGGATACTGAGAAAAGCGGACCGTTGCCCGTCGTGAATACGATCCGGCCGTCCGCCCGCCAGACACCGCCCGAGGCGGGGCTGAACCCATTTTCGATCTCGCACAGCGCCGTCGGCTTGCCGCCGTTTACGGGCACCTTCCACAAGTGCCCGGCGTCGCCGAAGCCCAG
>PIVZ01001668.1 GCA_003354045.1 bacterium | reverse complement strand
GTAGGCTCGTGGCAGACCGGCCTGCAGGCTCAGCCAGTCGCAATAAGCGACCGCCCCGTACCAGGGCACTCCGGGCGTCGGGTAATCCTCTCTCCCCTCGGCCACGGTGAACGTACCCCCGGCAAATGAGATCTCGCTGTTGGGGCTTTCGAGATCCAGCAGTATCTCCCTCGAGCCGTCCAGTGAATCCCGCAGGCTTGCAGTCGTCGCCGTACAGTGGCCCTGGTCATAAGCCCACTGCGCCAGCGCCGCGTATTGCTGGTTCGTGATCTCCGTTCTCAAGACATGAAAGGACGTCGTCAATGTCACCGTGTGCTCGGTCTCGTCGTTCCGGTGGCCTGGCTCGTCCGGCGGGCTGCCCATCGTGAAGGTCCCGGAGGCGATCTGCACGAGTTCCCCGTAGGTCCCGTCGAACGTGATCGTCGCGTCATTCGCCAGAGCCTGCGTATGACCGGGCGGCGTTGGCCAGCCGCGCACGGCACCCCAGCTCACGGTGTACTA
>PIVZ01001667.1 GCA_003354045.1 bacterium | reverse complement strand
CGAAAGACGCAAGAACGCGACGTATGAGCTACTCGGCCGCGTCCTTCAGGCCCGGATACACGGTGGCCACGAGTGCGTCGAGGTCGCGCAGGGCTGCCACGAGGCGCTCGGCCTGCTCCACGGTCGGCAACCCGCGGCCGGTGCCGTCGCTTGGAGGCAGGAGCGGCCGCCGGGCTTGGTGGACGGCGTGGAGCATAGAGGCAAGGTCGGGCTGTGGGCGGGAGTCAGACATCGGCCTCAGTATCCGCCCTTTGCCTTCCACGGGGTAGACCGACGAGCGAATCAGTATTCCAACCCGGCATACAATCGGTCACCCCCAACGGCGGGGTCCATTTGCAGGCACAGGGCGCGAATCGCACCTAGAGCGTGGTCAGTGCGTGGTCAGCACTAGTTGGCAGTATCGGGGGTAGTCGCTAAGTACCTGAAAACAAAGCGCGCCCGGCAAGATTCGAACTTGCGGCCCCCAGATTCGTAGTCTGGTGCTCTATCCAGCTGAGCTAC
>PIVZ01000770.1 GCA_003354045.1 bacterium | reverse complement strand
GTTTACCGGCGTGATCGTGGTCGAGGTGAAGCTCGCGATCTGGAAGATGTCCGGCGCGAGGCCGGGCTTGAAGACGACCGCGACCCCGTTCGTGATGAACTGCCGATAGTCGGTGCTCCGGACGTTGATGACGAGGTCGCCCGCGGTCTGGGCCGAAGAGAGGATTGTGCTCTCGTGCCATAGCGGGATGCCGTACGTCGAGGCGGGTCGACCGAGGAAGAAGTTGTGGAGCTTGACGAGCTCGCCTTCGCCGTCTTCGTTGCGGAACTTGAGCTTGAACCGCACACGAGGAACGCGCCGAAGGCTTGCCCGCTTCTCGGTGCCGTCCTTCGAGCGAAGCACGTCAGTCAAGAATCCGAGCTCTTCGACGATGCCGTCTTGCGGGAAGATCGGGAAGAAGACGAGACGCGAGAACGAGATCGGGATGATCGGGAGGTCGCCCGTCGTGAAGCCGAAGTCGAGCGTGTCATCGACAACCGGCACGCCGTCGGTGCCGATGACGAGCACGAGGCCGACCGTCGACTCCTGGGGCGAGAGGATCTGCGGAGGCGTCGGGCCCGTGAGCGTGGTCCCCGCACCGGCCCCGTTGACGAACGTGTTCCACGTCGTCGTGATTCGCCGATAGGCACTATGCACGGTGATGTCGATGTTCGTTTGCGCGAGGATGCGGCCGAGGTCGATCTTCCTCGGGAGTGCGTGCGCGAGGTCGAACCACTTTTGAAGCTGGAGGTCTTCGGTGTAGTACCCCGCGAGCTTGATCGGCACGCGAGGTGTCGGCGTAGGCCCAGGGAGAGCGGAGCCCGCGCCGGTGAAGGCCGCCTCGATGATCGGGAGCGGAGTGCGCGGGGGAGAGTCGAACGGTACAGAGCTCGGCGTCGACGGTGCAACCGCTTGAAGAGGGTGCCCGAGGATGAGGCCGAAAATCTGAGCCATCGACTAGGTCGTTTCCTTGCGATACGCAACGCCGTAGTAGTACGAATCGGACGACGAAGACGCTCCGCCGAGCGTGCCCTTCTTGGTGAAAGGAAAGAAGACGTACGTCTCCGAACCGATGACGACTTCCTCTTGCGGGTCGAACTGCGCGATGTTGCACATGAAGACATCGGGCATCGAGCCGAGGAGGTACGAGCGCGAGTTGGTCAAGTCGAGATAGAAGACCGAGAGCGCGGTGAGCGGGATGATGCCCGTGAAGCCGGGGTAGCCCTTGAACCACCCTTGCGCCCTCCAGACGGGGCCGCCGCGAGCTTGCCCGCACCCGCGGTTCCTCTGGGCACCGTTACGGTCGAGGTTCGCCGTGTAGAGGGCCGCGCCGTATGCCCAGACGTTGAGCCAATCCGACGCTTGGCTCCCCGGCAAGCCGGACGCGAGGATCGTCGCGCCCGAATCGACCGCTTCGGTGTTGGCCGTGCCGTTGCCCCCCTCGAAGAAGTACGAAGAGTCGCCCGCCGTTATGCCCGACTCGTTCCGGCATCCGTACGCGTACTCCCCGCCGGATGCACCAGGGCCCCAATCGCCGAACTTGGTCATCTTGCCGAAGCCGAAGTGCCGGTACTCGCCCTGCCGCACTTCGAGCACGATGTGAACGTAGTAGATCGTGCCGTCGTCGTGCTCGAAGAACCAATAGTTGAAGGGGCCGTCGCCGATCGTGTAGACGCATCGGCTGTTGTCGATCGTCGAGTCGGCGATCGTTCCGCTCTGATCGTCGGCACCGCTACCGGAGTCACCCGACGCCGCACTCCCCGGCCGCGCCGGAGACGGGTCGAAGCTCTTCGACTGGTAGACGCCCATGCTGCGCCCGGTCGCTTGCGGCGTCGTGCCGTCGTAGCGGAAGCCGACGTAGCAGTTGCTCTTGTGAAATCTCGGCCACTCGGAGACGCTTCGCGACTCGTCGATCGTCCACCCGTTCGCGGCGATGAAGGTCTCGATCTTGTCGAAGAGATCGGGGAGGTCGGTTGCGGAGCCCGTTGAATATGCCACGGCTCAAGCCTCCTTGAAGACGAAGAAGTCGTTCGCGAGCTCGGCACGGTGCGACGCTCGGAAGACTCGATAGCGGTCGGTCCC
>PIVZ01001666.1 GCA_003354045.1 bacterium | reverse complement strand
CTGTCGGGCTTCAGCACGAACTGGACCCTGGATGGAGCGGCGGAACAGGCGCTGACCGGCAACCACGCGATTCTCGGGGACGCGGTGGCCTCCTCCTTCGCGGACGGTCCCCCGAGCATGACTAATCTGAACCCATTTCCTCACGTGATCGACCCGAGCCTGGACTTCCTCGACGTCGACGGCTTCAACTTCTGCGAGACCGCCGAGTTCAACGCGATGACCCTCGGGGGAGTCCCGCTCACGATCGTCAGCGCAACGGAGGAGCACATCAAGGCGCGCGCCCCGGCGGGCATGGCGCCCGGCGTGCACACACTTCGACTCAGCGTCGGCCACCAGGAAGCGCCGGAGACCTTCGATGTGGAGGTCTCGGTGCCGCTGGGAACGGTGGTGGACTATGTCTCGACGGGGGGATCCGTAGAGTTCGAACTGCTCGTCCCAGGTGCCGAGGAAGTAGACGGCATTCGTCAGCACGAACCGGGTGAGCGGGTTGAGGGTCCCCTGC
>PIVZ01000769.1 GCA_003354045.1 bacterium | reverse complement strand
CCGCTCTCTCCGAGTTCGAGCAGGCAGTTGAAGCTGACGAAAACGATATGGAGGCGCTCTACCAGCGCGGCGTGGCCCGCGCGAAGCTTGCCCGCTGGGATGAGGCCGCGGCCGACCTGCAAAAAGTAGTCGAGCTCGAGCCTACCTCGAGCAAGGCACTGCTCGACCTCGGCGCCACCCTCTTCCAACTCGACCGCCTCGACGAGGCACTGCCGGTTCTGGACAAGGCCCTCGGCTTCGAGGAAACAGCAGCACAGGCTCACTTCTACACCGGACTCTGCATGTTACGCCGCTCCGAGTACGGCGCTGCCAGCGAGCACCTCGAGACGGCCATCTCCTTGGACGAATCCTTGTCGCTGACCGCGCGCTACTACCTCGGCGTAATCGCCCACGAGCGCTATCGGTTCGGAAAGGCTCGCGATCATTTCGAGTACGTTCGCGACGAGCAGCCTGACTCCGAGGTCGGCCTTAGGTCCGTAGGCTATATCGAGTCTATCGAGGAGGCTCTGGACTCGCGACGCAACGCTTACGCCTCCGTGGCATTCCAGTACGACAGCAACGTCGGGCTGCTCAACGACGTGATCGACGACGCTCACACCGGGCGAGCCGATGAGAGATCCACCTTCCAGGCCGGCGCATCGGCGGTGGCCTGGGAGTCCGAGCAAGCCCGCGTCGCAGTCGGCTACGATTTCTTCCAGAGCTTCCACTTCGACCTCAACGAGTTCGATCTGCAAAACCACCACGTGTGGGCGGACGTCGTGCACGAACGGTCGATGTTCACGCTCGGGCTGGGAGGCTCCTGGGACTACTATCTCCTCGATAACTCCAAGTTCCTGCACGAGTTCAACGTTTCGCCTTCGCTGGTCATCCACGAGGGCGGGCTCGCGCGAACGGTGCTTCGCTACCGCTGGAGAGACCGGGCCTTCCACCAGGCACCGTTCAACGGAGACATCGGGTCTCGCGACGCGATGATTCACACTGCGGGCGTCCGGCAGCATTTCGACCTGGCGGAAGGGCGCTACTCCCTATTCGGGGGGTATGCCTACGAGGCGCATGCGGCGGCCAATTCCGACCCCGCAGCCGAGGCTTTCTCGTATGACGGGCACCAATTCGAGGCGGGATTGTGGATGGGTATGGCTAAGGATCACGAGGTCACGCTAGAATTCAGGTATAGGGACGAGGACTACGCGAGCGAAAGTGCCCAATTCGCTCAAGACGACAAGGGGGTCCTCTCCGGCCAGAAACGGAAGGACGAGGAGTACAGGGCAATCATCGCACTCAGAAAAGAGGTAACCGAGAGGTTCGCGGTCATTCTTTCGTACCTGTACGTAGACAACGAATCGACGGACGCGCAATTCGACTACGTCCGCCACATAGGCTCGTTGTCCGTCGAGGTGGAGTTGTGAGCGTGCGCCAGGCCAACATCGCCGCCGCCACCTGCCTCACCCTGTTATTGGCCGCCACCGCCTTCGCGCAAGACGTAGGCCGTGTCGAGGAAGTCTCGGGTGAGGTCGCCCTCGTCCGTGCCGGTGGAAGCGAAGCCGCGGAGACAGGTGCCACCGTCCGCATGGGCGACCGAATCAGCGCCGGCGAGCCCGGTGAGGCGCGCATCGTCTTTGTTGACGGTACCGTCCTCACGGTAAGCCCCGGCACGGAAATTCAGATAAACGAGATGGTCTACGAACCGACCAGCGGCGCCTACAGCAGCAGCTTCGGTTTGCTCTCGGGCGAGGTTCGCACACTGGTCGGAGAAGGCTACAACGACGACGGCTCGACCTTCGAGCTGCAATCGCCGACGGCCAGAGCCGATCTCGGCGCCTCCGACCTTCTCATGAGCTACACGATCGACACCGAGACGACCGAGATCGTCACCTTCAGCGGCTCGGTCAAGGTCTCCAGCATCATCGATCTGGTCGAGCGGACACGGGTACTCAAACCGGGCCACACGCTCTCCGTTTCGAAGACGCGCCCGATCACCGATCCGCGGCCGCTGGCCCGCAGGGAGTTCGGGCAATACCTGGAAGGCATAGACGTCTCCATCACGCTGGCCCAGGGGCTGGCGAT
>PIVZ01001665.1 GCA_003354045.1 bacterium | reverse complement strand
GGTCTTTCTCTCGGCACTGCTCCTGCAACGAGGAGTAATCAAACTGATCCGGCGTGGGCCAGCGGAGACCCTCGAGGTCAGCAAACTCTGTGGCACCGGACAGCGCTCCTGGCAAATCCTCGCGCAGCGGCCCCCAGGTTGTATCTTTGTAGATATAACGCTCACCCCAGAGGTTCTGACAAACGCCGCCTTCGAGTCGCTGTTCTGGAAGCGAAGGAACTTCGAGGTGCCGAATGTCCACACCCAAATCGTCGAGCAGGCGTTTCCGGTCGTCATGGCCGACGTGAGCAAGCAGCCGGCGCCAGGTCGGTTCTTCCGCCCAGAAATCGCGAGGCACTCGGTCCGGCCGAACGTGGTTCAAAGCGGCAAGGACACGTTCACGTGGGGTCATATCAATCGTCTCATGGTGTCTGGTGTAATATCTGCGCAGAGAGCTTCACGGCCGGCCGACAGGCCGAAGGTTGCGGCCTTTGCGTGGCCCGTCACCCAGATCCGCTCGGGC
>PIVZ01000768.1 GCA_003354045.1 bacterium | reverse complement strand
GCCGGGACCGATCAACCGCGGCGTAGAAATCACGCCGGACGTCGCCGACGGACCGCATTCGGTGATCCTGCACCAGGTGACCAACGGCCTGGCCGTGCGGATGGCCGTGTTGTGGCTGGTCTGCACTCCCACCCTCGAGGTCGCAAAGGCCCCGTCGGCCGCGGCGAACTCATCGGCCAGCCGCTCGATGGTGGCGCGTGGCAGGTCGGTGATCCCGGCGACTCGGTCCATGTCGATGCCGCCCACAGCCTCGCGTATCGCGTCGAGGCCTGTGCAGTGGCGGCCGACGAAGCCCGCGTCATGAGCTCCCGTCTCGACGATCCGTCGGATCATCGCAAACAGAAGGAAGAGATCGGTCCCCGGGCGTATCGCCACGTGCTCGCCGGCCAAGCGGCCGGTTTCCGTGAGGCGCGGATCGACGACCACCACCTTGCCGCCCGCGGCCTGGATGGCCTTTAGCTCAGCGGGAATGCGCGGCCGCCGCTGAAGAAGGGTCATCCCCTGCGTTACCAGCGGGTTGGTGCCGAGCAGCAGGGCGAACTTTGCGCGTGTCACGTCGGGTTGCAGAGTGAGATTCTCGTTGCCGAGGACGCGCTCGGCCACCGCACCCCTGTCTGTGTACTCGAGCGAAAGGACGTTGAATGAGTTCGGCGAGCCGAAAGCGTGGCAGAAATTGTTGGCCAGGGTGATGGTCGGGCTATCGGAGGCATTGCCCCAGTAGGTGGCGATCGACGTAGGCCCGTGGGCGTCGCGGATGGCGCGCAGCTTGGCGCCGATCTCCTCGGTGGCTTGCCCCCAGGAAACGCGCTCCCAGCTCCCGTTCGAGCGGCGCTCTGGATGGAGCAGCCGATCGGGGTCGTTTTGGTAGTCGGCCACACGCATCCCCTTGATGCACGAGTATCCCTGGCTGAGCGGATGGTCGCGATCGGGCCGGACCGCCGTCATCTTGCCGTCCGCTACGTCTACCTCGAGACCGCAAACCGGCTCACAGGCGCCTATCTTGCACGTGGTGCGGTATGTCTGCACGATTCAATCCTCCAGCTGACGGCCCTCCGGCAGCAGTTGCCGGTAGCAAGCGTGAGTTTCACTTGGCGGCCATCGTTACACAACGGATAACACGGGCGCCCGGCGGCGGCTTGAACGAACTTGCTGGAAAATCTCGACGTTATGCCGCGAAGAATTCGCTGCCGGCGGCCAGCGTGGAGGGGGCGATTCCGAACATGGTGCGGAAGGTGCGGGACAGATGGGCCGAATCGGCGAACCCGGCTGCATGCGCCGCCTCCGTGAGCGTCCCGCCGCCGGAGAGCGCCCTGAGGGCGTCCTGCAAGCGTAGCCACAGGAGATAGCGGTGAAGGGGCATGGCGGCGTGTTCCTTGAACAGGTGGGCGAAACGGCTGGGAGAGAGCCCGACCCGGGCAGCAAGCACAGGCAGCGTGGTCTTGCGATCGGGAATGTCGGCGATCACGGCCAGCGCTCGCCGTATGCGAGGGTCTTGCGCCGGTCGCCCTGACCGAGGGTCACCGGAGGGGAGGAGCGCATCCAAGAGGCGTCCGCTCAACTCTGTTGCCTCTTCGGCCGTGGTCACCGGCTCGACGAGACGTTCGAGCTGGGGTCTCAGGGCCGCTACCATTTCGGTCGCCGCGGAGCCCACCGAGCCTTCCTCCACGGCGACATCGTCCAGTGCACGGCCCGCACTTGACTGAGGATCCACATAGATGAGCACAAGCTCGTTGCCGCAGCCGTCGATCTGGTGAACCTGGTTGGAGGCGATAATGGCGGCCTCTTGGTGGCACCAACGGGCTTCTATCCCGGCGCGAAGCCGAAATGGGTCCGTGCGGGCGATGCACACTTGAACGGCGTTATGCGCGTGCTCGGAGGTGTCATAGGCATGACCGGCATAGAGCGCGCGACCTTCCCAGAGAAAGAGCCTCCCCCTCCACGGCTTGCCGCGCGACGGAGTGGGCCTCTCGACACTTCGTCCCTTCATCGTGGCGTGAATGGCAAACGTCGGCGAGGCTGGTGTACCCGATGCGGCTTGTCCATCAGGGACTCAATATTATGCCGT
>PIVZ01000767.1 GCA_003354045.1 bacterium | reverse complement strand
AATCATGAGCGAAGATACCCGCCCGAGCGCCCGGTCAGTTGACACGAAGCGAGGATCGCGTTCTGACCGGACCTTGCCGGGCCTGCCTTTCATTGCGACCCTTGTATCCGTGGTCGCCATAGCGCTTCTCTTCATTGGGTATCGCGTATTCGACATTGAATCCCAGCGCAGAGACATCAACCTAGATCTTCGATTGCTCGACGACAAAGAGAAGGATGTCGCGGAAGCAAAACAGCAACACTATCGTTTGCAGCAATTGCAGCGCGAGGTCGGAGCGGCACAAGGTACATTGCAGAGGCTCCAGAGTGAGGAAGCTCTCCAGCTCCAAAGACTAGCGACGCAGAAACACACCATAGACTCCCACATGGAGCGTATCGACGCAGACCTCAAGCGTATCGGCGAGGATGAAGATCGCATCGCTAACCTGACGGCCGAGGAGAAACAGCTGGCGGATCGAATCGAGAGCAACAATCGCAAGGCTGAGCAGGCCCAGCAAGCGGCGAATCTCGCACAATCACGGAGTAAGCAGTTGGATGCGGGGGTTCGTAAGCTCGAAGCGGAGAGATTGGAGCTACGCACACGAGTGAGTGAACTGCAAGCGCGCCGCGATGCCATTGTCAAGGTTAATACCGAGTTGCCGTCTGTCTTCGAACGGCTTGAGAACGGGGCTCGGAGCATCGACAGCACCGCACACTCTCTCCAGGCAACCGTCTCCGTCTTCGAATCACTCACACTCACGGCACGAACAATCGACGATACTGCGCAGTCTCTCAGAACGACCGCAACGGCTCTCGAGTCGACTACCACCCGGGACCTGAACGCGCTTTCCCGCCGCCTGACGGACACAGCAGATAGGATCGAGCTCGCGGCTGAAGGATTCCAAGGGGCACTTCTCTCACTCACGAATGAGAAGGCACCGCTCGAGAACACACGAGAGCAGCTTGAACAGACAGCGCGCGCTTTCGCTACAATGCTGCAGGACCTTTCGAAATCGATGCGTGAAGCAGAAACACAACTCACTCATTCGACTACCGAGATCGCCAGCACCGCGACCCGTCTACCCGCCATGGATGACGATCTCACAGACAGCATTCGTAACTTTGCTAGCAGCATTGAAGATTTTCAGCGCACTACGCAGAAGTCTACACAGGATCTGTCTGGACACATCGCGAGGATCGCGCGAGAGCACGAGACTCAGCTCAAGAGCCTGACCGAATCAGTAGGCCGGCTAGACCGCGCCACTCGCGCCTTCGAGGAGCTCGATGCCTCTCGAGTCGATTCGGGAACGCCACCTTTGGAGGACGAAGGGCCGCCGGCCGATCCGACTCCGCTGCGGAAGGAGCTTGAATAATGGAACCGTTGAGTGCGGAGCAAGGCCTGGCGCCGATATTTGTCCTGTCCACGGCGATCGCGATCATCATCGTTCTCGTTGCACTTGTCGGAGCGATCTATGCGTACTACCGGCAGCGTCTAAGTGCCGCCATTGCGGACGCGCGAGATGTCTCCGACCTCGCGGCAGCCAGAGACCAATACGCGTCGGAGATAGAACAAGCGCGAGCCTGGCTGGCCGACGCGAAAGAAGAACTACTGAAGTGCGAGGCGGAACGGGAGGAGCAGGAACGCATTCGCCTCGAGCTGAACCACGCCGAACTCGCCAGAGCGGACTCGGAGCAGAAGGCAGATGAGGCGCGCAAGGAACTTCTCGAGCTGCAGCATGCTGTAACGGCGCTTGCAGACGACCGAGAGCACCTATCGAAGGAGATTGAAGAGAACACGGATGGGGCGAGGCGGGCCAAGGAAGAGCTAGACCGTCTGGTGCAATCGAGAACAGCCGCGGAGGTGGCGGGACGAACGGCAGCTGAACGTGCAGAGAGCCTGGCCGCTGAGGTCAGTGAGCGAGACACGGAACTGACCGCACTTCGCCGTCAGCTTGGCGAGACCCAGGATCAACGCAACAGGCTCGACGCGGAGATTAGAAATCTAGAAGTTCGACAAGAGAGCTTGCAGGCGGAAGTCGCGCGCCTCGGATCCGAACTCGTGGCGGCGCAGGCTCGGCTGAGCCAGG
>PIVZ01000766.1 GCA_003354045.1 bacterium | reverse complement strand
CGCCTGGACGAAGGCGGACGAGAAGGCTGACAAAAAATCCGTCGATTGCGTGGACACGACCGTCACCGATACCGCGGCGGGTGGCACGGTGACCGCTGCAGTGGATGCCTTGCAGACTGCGGTGGCTGACGGCGTGGACAACGACGACGCCAACGACCGCAAGTGCCGGGCCAAGATCGTCAATGCGGCCGGCAAGCTGTGCTCGGGTCTGCTCAAGGCGGAGTCCGGCCAGGTCAAGTCGCCTGGCAAGGACCCGGATGAGACAACGCTCGATGGCAAGAAGGGCACGGCCGAGACGAAGTTCACGACCGTGTTCGACGCAGCCGCCGCGGCGGCCCTCGCCAAGGGCGTGATCTGCCCCGACACCGTCACCGGCCCGGAGGTGATCACTCAACTCAACGGCCTCACGGATGAAATCGTCGAGGACACCATCATCTCGCCCAACGTATCGGACTCGCAGTTCGACGAGATCAATCCGGTGGGGCCGATCACGTACAAGCGTGACGAGCTCGCCCCGAAATGCTCACGTGGCGAGCCATACCGGTTCTTCATCAAGCGCGGCTCGGTCAACAAGGTGCTCTACTACTTCCAGGGCGGCGGTGCGTGTTGGAGCAATAATAGCTGCAACGTCGTCGGCACCTTCGACAACGACGCGGACAGCAGCGCAGACGACCCCAACAACTACACCACCGGGTTCGCCGACATGACCAACCCGAGCAATCCTTTCAAGGACTGGCACGTTGTCTTCGTTCCGTACTGCACGGGCGACGTGCACTGGGGAAGCAGAAGCGTGTCTTACGCCGGCGGTGGCATTATCCACTTCGGCCGCGTAAACGCGGCTACGGTAGAGAAGTACGCGCGCGAGCACTTCGTCAACCCCGAGGAGGTGTTCGTCACGGGCTCGAGCGCGGGCTCCTACGGGGCCTTGTTCAACGCCGTCTTCCTCATGGGCGACGTCTACCCGGGCTCGCGCTTCAACGTGGTGGGCGATGCCGGGACCGGCGTCATCACCCAGGAATGGCTCGGGGCGGGCATCGAGCAGTGGGGCGCCCAGCAGAACATCCCTCGATGGGCGCCGGAGAAGCTGCGGAAGAACCCGCTCAGCGAGCTGTCCTCTGTAGAGCAGTGGGAGGAGACTGCCAAGCTCTACTCGCAGCACCGCTTTGGCCAGTACAACTCTTGCTACGACGGCAGCAGCGGAGGCCAGTCGGCTTTCTTCAACCTAATGGACAACCCGAACAACATAGTGGAGTGGCTCAAGTGGTGGACGCTTACCTGTGAGTGGAATGCATGCATGACCGAGTTCGTAAACGACCTCGACCTACGCGTGCCCAACTTCCAGTACTACACGGGCGCCGGTTCGGCGCACACCACCTGGGGACGCGACAGAGTGTACACGGACACGACGGGCAACAACCCGACCATGGTCGATTGGGTAAACGACATGCTCGATCATGACGGTGTATGGGTCAGCGCAGAGGCCGACGATTGCGTCCTCCTCGCAACATGCGAGGGCGGCGCCAACAAGGGCCTGCCGTGCCCGGCGGGCCATACCGACTGTACGGCAGCCTACTGCGACATCGGCGTTACCGACGTCTGCGTGGGCGGTGATAACGCCGGCGGGTCGTGTAATAGCCAGGACGATTGCGGCCCTTACTGCAGCTCGGACCCCGTGCCCAGTCCGCTGGCGGCCCCCTACATCGGCGGCGGCCTGGTCAGCTGCGCGCCTATGGACTGCCCGTGCGCTGACGAGGGCGGCATTGTGAACTGTCCCCCTCCCATCGTTCCGTAGGACGGCAACATGGACTCACGCCGGGCCGAGCGGCCCGGCGTGAGCGTTCTTCAAAAATCGGCCCGGTGTGCCTCAGGCGCACCGGGCCGATTCGTCATGGGGACGCTTTTCTCTAGCGCATATCGACCGGCGTCTGCTCTTCCATCAGCTCGCCGGCAAGGAAGGTGAGAATCGGCCGCGGAACGACCCTGTTGGCGTTGGCGCGCACCCAGTTGAACCAGCCGGAGACGACAGAGGGCTGCCGCCCGAGCGCATCAAGCGCAGTCTGTACCGT
>PIVZ01000179.1 GCA_003354045.1 bacterium | reverse complement strand
CGCCCTGCGCACCCAGCAGATCATCGCCGAGGAGTCGGGCGTGACGAACACTGTAGACCCGCTCGGCGGCGGCTTTGCCATCGAGACACTGACCGACCGGATGGAAGAGGAGGCGCAGGCTTACATCGACCGCATAGACGAGCTCGGTGGCATCGTCCGCGCTATCGAGCTCGGCTTTCCGCAGACCGAGCTCGCGGATGCCGCCTACCAGTTCCAGCTCGCCACCGACGCAGCCGAATATGTTACCGTGGGCGTTAACGGATACACGATGGAGGAGTCCGAGCACGATCTCGAGATCCTCAGGATCGGCTCGGAAACCGAGAAGGACCAGCGCGAGCGCGTGAAAGCTTTCAAGGCCGGTCGTAACGCCGATGCGGCCGACAAGGGCCTTGTCGCAGTCCGTCGTGCGGCCGGTGAAGGCCGCAACCTGATGCCCCTCATAATCGATGCCGTGCGCGTCGGCTGTACGGTCGGTGAGATATCCGATGTCTTCCGCGACGTTTACGGCGTGTACCGAGACCCCGCGACGATTTAACCCGGAGAATAGCCTTGTCCGAGAAGAAGCTACGAATACTGGTCGCGAAGCCGGGCCTTGACGGCCACGACCGCGGCGCCAAGATCATCGCCCGCGCTCTGCGCGACGCCGGTTTCGAGGTCATCTACACGGGACTGCATCAGACCTCAGAGATTGTCGCCGAGGCCGCCATACAGGAGGATGTGGACGCCATCGGGTTGTCCATCCTGTCCGGCGCGCACATGACGCTGTTCCCGAAGGTCATCGAGTTGCTCGCCGAAAAGGGTGCCGGCGACATCCCGGTGTTCGGCGGCGGCATAATCCCGAAGGAAGATATCGCCGAGCTCGAGAAGTTGGGCGTGAAGGGAGTATTCACGCCGGGCGTGAGTACGGAAGCGATCGTTACCTGGATCAACGAGAAGATCTCACCGCGGGCCTGACCGGGGTGGAGAACCACCCGGGCGTAGCCTGCAAGGGTTCCAGACCGCAAGGTCTCCCACGCGGCCCGGTAAGGAGCCAGCTTTGCGAAAAGCAGTCATCGTAAGTGCAGCGCGCAGTGCCGTAGGAAACTTCGGCGGTGCTTTGTCGAACACGTCCGCAACCGAGCTCGGCGGCCTGGCCGTAAGGGAGGCCCTTTCGAGGGCCAACGTCGATCCGGCTTCAGTAGACGAGGTGATTCTGGGCAACGTGCTCACGGCCAACCTCGGGCTCAACCCGGCTCGCGTAGCCGCGCTTGCCGGCGGCGTACCAAAGGAAGTGCCGAGCTTCGCGATAAACAAGGCCTGCGGCTCGGGTCTCAAGACAGTGGCCCTTGCGGCCCAGTCGATCGCCTGCGGTGACGCCGATGTCGTGGTGGCCGGTGGCATGGAGAACATGACCATGGCCCCCTATCTGCTACCCAAGGCCCGCTTCGGCTACAGAATGGGGTCGGACCAGATTATCGACTCGATGATAGGCGACGGCCTGACCTGTCCGATCACCTCCACCCACATGGGCGTCACGGCCGAGAACATTGCCGAGAAGTACTCGATTTCGCGAGAGGCGCAGGACGCGTTTGCGGCCGGGAGCCAGCAAAAGGCCGGTGAGGCGCAGGCCTCGGGCGCGTTCAACGAGGAGATCTTCAAGGTGGAGATTCCTCAGCGCAAGGGCGATCCCGTGGTGTTCTACAAGGATGAGTTCCCGCGCCCGAGCACCACCGCCGAAGGTCTTGCCAAACTGCGGGCCGCCTTCAAGAAAGACGGCACCGTGACCGCCGGTAACGCCTCCGGGATCAACGACGGCGCCGCCGCTCTCGTGGTCGTCTCGGAGGAGCGCGCCAAGGCCGACGGCTTGGAGCCACTGGCCACGGTGCGTGCCGCTGCCAGCGCCGGCGTAGATCCGGCCATCATGGGCATGGGCCCGTGGCCGGCCAGCGAGAAGGTGCTGGCCAAGGCTGGACTGGCAAAGGACGACATCGCCCTGTGGGAACTGAACGAGGCCTTCGCCGCGCAGTCTCTCGGTGTGTTGGCCGAGCTCACGCTCGACACCGCGAAAGTGAACGTCAACGGCGGCGCGATCGCACTCGGCCATCCGATCGGATGCAGCGGCGCGCGCGTGCTCACCACGCTGCTCTAAGCGATGAAGAATCGCGGCGTCTCTCTCGGCGTCGCCTCTCTGTGCATCGGTGGCGGGCAGGGCATCGCCATGGTCGTCGAGCGCGCGTGAGTCCAAGTCCCGCGCTCGAGAGTGCGGTTGCCGCCTTCACCGACATCGACGGCCCCTGTCGCACGTTCCTTCCGGCAACTTCTACGCCGCCTTCCTCAGGCCCGGCAAACGCAACGGCGCTAGCTCGGGTTAGGCGATGACGACGATTACACAGCCACTACGGATCGTCTCCCTGGTGCCGAGCTTGACGGAGGCGATCGCCGGCTTCGGGCTGCTCGACCGTCTGATCGGTCGCACTCGCTACTGTGTGGAGCCGGCCGGGCAGATAGAAGGCGTCGAGACAGTTGGGGGCACCAAGGACCCCGATGTCAATCGCATCGTCGCTCTCCGCCCCGATCTCGTCATCGTCAACCGGGAAGAAAACCGTCGCGAGGATTGCGAGGCCCTGGAAGCGGCGGGCGTACCCGTGCACGTTACCCATCCGCGCAGTCTCGGCGAAGCCGTGGAGATGCTCGAAGTACTCGGAGGGGTGCTGGGCACGGACGAGGGGGCGCGTCTGGCCGCTGCGTGTCGCAGTGCGATGGCGCGCGTAGGGGAGGCCGTCGCTGGGCGCGAGCGCCGGCGCGCTTTCTGCCCGATCTGGCGCCGTCCATGGATGAGCTTTCGCGACTCGACCTACGTTGGCGACATGCTCAGCCGCTCGGGATGTCTCAACATCTTTGGCCAGAGCCAAAGCAGGGACGAAGGCAAACCCGGGGGCGGTGGCGAAGGACGGGGCGAGCCGGGCGGCGAGGCCGGTGGCAAAGGCCGCAGCGAGGACGGCGATTTTTTCGAGATTTCCCTCGAAGAGGTGGTGGCGGCGCGCCCCGAGGTCGTGCTGTTGCCCGATGAGCCCTACACATTCGAGGCCAAGCACGGCGAAGAGCTCAGTCGAGCCGGGATCGAGGCCTACATCGTCTTGATCGACGGCAAGGATCTGGCCTGGTATGGGCCGCGCATCCCGGGCGCCCTGGAGCGCCTTGCTCGCGCAGTGGAAGGCGGGCGGTCTGGCTGACAGGACCAGGCCTGCACAGATATGTAGTTGATTTTGGCCCCCGCGGTGCGGAAAAGGAGGGCTTAATGGAAGACCAGCAAGGCGCCCCGAGAAGAGTTCCCCCTCATAGTGCGGAGGCGGAAGAGTCCATCATTGGCGGCGTCCTCATAGACGACGAGGCCTTCGACCGGATCGCGGACAAGATCAGGCCCGACGAGTTCTACGACGAGCGCCACGCCATCTTATTTTCCGCGATGTCCGCGCTCAGCGAGGCGGCGCGTCCCATCGATCTCGTCACCATGTCGGAGCGGCTCAAGCAGACGGGCGAGTTGCAGCGCATCGGCGGCCTGAGCTATCTGGCCGAGCTTGCCGAGCGGATTCCCACCGCCGCCAACATCGAGCACTACGCGCACATCGTTCACGACAAGGCCGTATTGCGTGGGCTGATTCGCGCTTCCAGCAAGATACTGGCCGGTGCCTTCGAGGCGCGTGGCGAGACGGCCGACTTCATCGACCAGGCCGAGCAGGCGATCTTCGCGGTCTCGCAGGAGTCCATCGGCCCGTCGCTTGCCCGGATCGACGCGCTCATCCCGCCGGCGGTGGAGCGCATCGAGACCCTCTTCGAGCGCAAGGAGGCGGTCACCGGGGTTCCGAGCGGGTTTGCCGACTTCGACCACATCACCGCGGGGTTCCAGCCTTCCGACCTGATCGTCGTGGCCGGCCGCCCGAGCATGGGCAAGACGGCCTTCTGTCTCAATGTTGCCGAGTATGCCGCGCTGCACGAGGGCGTCGGAGTGGCGATCTTTTCGATGGAGATGTCGAAAGAGCAGCTCGTCATGCGCATGCTCTGCTCGGAGGCCGAGATCGACAACGCCAGGGTTCGCGTTGGCGATCTGCACGACCGCGACATCAAGAAGCTTGCGCTCACCGCCGGATTGTTGGCGGGTGCGCCAATCTACATAGATGATGCGCCGGCGCAGACCGTCCTCGAGGTGCGGGCCAAGTCCCGCCGGCTGAAGAAAGACAGCGAGGCAAATCTCGGACTGATCGTCGTTGACTATCTCCAGCTCATGCGCGGCACCGGCGAAGACAGCCGCGAGCAAGAGATCTCGGCGATCTCCCGCTCCCTCAAAGCCCTCGCCAAGGAGCTCAACGTCCCGATCGTCGCCCTCTCCCAGCTAAACCGCCAGGTAGAACTCCGCTCCGAAAAACGTCCCGTAATGGCCGACCTCCGCGAATGCGTGCCCGGCGAAACCCTGGTCGTTCTCGAGGACGGCACAAGAAGGCCGATCCGCGACCTGGTAGACACGACGCCGCGGGTGGTGGCGCTGGGAGACAACGGGCGCGTTGTACGCGCACAGGCTGACAAGGTGTGGCGGGTCGGTACAAGGGAAGTTTTGGAAGTGGCTCTGAGCACCGGCAAGAGTGTGCGGGCCACCGCGAAGCACCGGTTGTACGGTAGAAGGGGCTGGGCCAGGGTTCAGGAACTGCGTCCTGGCGATGCGCTCGCAACTGCTGAAACGGAGCTGTCTTGGGACACGGTCGTTAGTGTCCGACCTTGTGGAGAGGAGGTCGTCTACGATCTTACCGTTCCCGGACCGGCGAGTTGGCTGGCCGACGGGATAGTGAGCCATAACTCCGGAGCGATCGAGCAGGATGCGGATGTTATTGCGTTTATTTATCGCGATGAGGTCTACAACGAGGACAGTGTGGATCGCGGGGTGGCCGAGCTGATCGTTGGCAAGCAGCGCAACGGGCCGACCGGGACGGCGCGGGTTCGTTTCGACAGGGAGTATGCGCGCTTCCAGAGCCTGACGAGGCGCGACGAGCCGCAAGGCTACGCTGGCGAAGAAGACGTCGCGTACTAGCGCGGGGCGGAGCGATCTACTCGGGCTTCCGGCCCAACCCGGCTTGTTGGGCGGCCTGCTGGTAGCCGGCCAGTAGCGCTGGGAGGTCGGTCGCCCTTTCGATCTCGCTTATGACGGCGACCGACGCGGCTCCCGCCGCCCATGCTCTTGGTGCAGTCTCCAGGCTCACCCCACCGATGGCGACCACGGGTAGGCGGCTGGCGCTGCACGCGCGGGCCAGAGTCTCGAGTCCGCGCGGGTCGCGCGCGCCGGTCTTGGTCGGGCTTTCGAACACAGGGCCGAAGCCGACATGGTCGGCGCCCGAGTCGGCGGCGGCTTCGATCTCGTCTACGCTATGCGTGGAGAATCCAACGACGGCTTCGTCGCCCAGCAGACGGCGCACTTCGCCTACGGGAAGGTCCTGGTCGCCGACATGAACACCGGCGGCTGCGGCGGCCATGGCGACATCGACCCGGTCGTTGACGATCAGCTTGCAGCCGAGCGGACTGAGGCGTGACACGAGATCGACGGCTAACTCTGTGAACGCACCGGCGCCAAGTTCCTTGGCGCGCAGTTGCAGGAGCGTCTGACCGTGACCCGCCAGGCGCAGGGCCAGGTCCATGGCGTCTGCTATTGCCTCGTCCCCGGTGCCGGTGACGTTGACGATCGGATACAAAGGTGGAAGCTCGATCTTCACGAATCATTCCCGGTCATCGGTCGAGGTCACGACCGCTTGCGTGTGATCTCGATGCAGTGATCCGAGATCTTCTTTCTCAGCGTGTTGCGGTTGATGCCGAGAATTTCGGCTGCTCTTAGCTGATTGCCGTCGGTTTTCTCGAGTACGGCTTGCAGCAGAGGTTTCTCGACCATTGACACGATACGGGCATAGAGGTCGCGTGCATCGGCGGTGCCGAGACTGTCGAGGTAGTCGCGTAGCTTGACGGCGACCACGTCGTCGAGTGGCATCGAGTCGTCTATACGGTGTTCGGGGCCTTTGCCTCCCAGCGGTATGTCCTCGGCCGTTAGCAATCGGTCGGGAGCCAGGGCGGCGGCTCGCAGCAGCACGTTCTCGAGCTCGCGGACGTTACCGGGCCAGGCATGGGAGACCAGCAGCGAGATTGCGTCGGGCGAGACGCCGGTTACGTTGAAGGTCTCGCGCCGGTTGATGCGGTCGACGAAGAAATCCACGAGTAGCGGGATGTCCTCACGGCGTTCACGCAGGGGCGGGATCTGCATCAGCACCACCTTGAGGCGGAAGTAGAGATCTTCGCGAAACCTTCCGGCTCCGACTTCGTCTTCCAGGTACTTGTTGGTGGCGGCGATGATGCGGCAATCGGCCGGTAGCAGTTCGTGTCCGCCAACGCGTGAGAACTCGCGCTCCTGCAGGACACGCAGAAGCTTGGCCTGTAGCCCGAGCGGCATATCGGAGATCTCGTCGAGAAACAGCGTGCCGCCGTTGGCCTGCTCGAATTTGCCGGTGTGCCGGTCGGTCGCGCCGGTGAACGCGCCGCGTTCGTGACCGAACATCTCGCTTTCCAGAAGGTCGGCAGGAATGGCGCTGCAGTTGACGGCCACGAAGGGGCCCTTTTCCCGGTCGGAGTAAGTGTGGATGGCGCGCGCGATTATCTCCTTGCCGGTGCCGCTCTCGCCCTGCAGCAATATGGTGGTCGTGCCGGCGGCCACGCGGCCGATCATCTTGTAGATCTCCTGCATCGCAGGCGATTGTCCGACGATCTCGGCCCTGCCGCCTTCGAAGGTGGGCCGCTCGGGCTTGTGCCGCTCGAGCCGGCGCGTCAACCTGCGGCGTTCCATTACGCGGCGGGCAAGGTCAACTACCGAGTCGAGATCGAAAGGCTTGGTCAGGTAGTCGTACGCGCCGCGTCGAGTGGCTTCGATGGCGTTGGCCACCGTGGTTTTCCCCGTGATGATGATGACGTCGGTGGAGAAGTCCTTTTTCCTGGCCTCATCGAGGACGTCGAAGCCGCTCAAGCCAGGAAGGTTGATGTCTACGAAGGCAAGGTCCGGAGAGTCCTGGCGGAGAATCTCCAGGCCGCTTTCGCCGTCGTTGGCCGTATGGACCTCGAAGCCGTTCTCGCCGAGCACGTAGGCGATAATACGACAGACGTCCGGCTCGTCGTCAATGACCAGCGCCTTGCCTGTTATGCTGCTACTCAACTCGAGTTCCTCATTCGGCCTCGGCCTTTCTCGTAACCGGCAGCGTGACCCTCAGCAAGGCTCCGCCGGACGGTGCGTTCTCGGCTTCAATCGTGCCCCGGTGCGCGGCGGCGATGCTTTGGGCGATTGCCAGCCCGAGTCCGTGTCCGCTCTTGGTTCGCGAGAACAAGGGCGAGAACATACGGGCCAGGACTTCGTCGTCCAGGCCGGACCCCGTGTCTCTGATCTCAACCGCGATGAAGTAGTGCCGCTGCGCCTCCTCCTCTACGTAATAGCTGTGGATCATGCGCGTGGCGACCGTAACCCGCCGAACGTCCTCCGTGCAGGCGGCGATCGCGTTCTTGAGGACGTTCAGGAAGAGCTGCTGGAGCTGGTCCGGGTCAGCAAGCAGCTCCGGCAGACTAGGATCGAATTCATGCGTAATGGCAACACCCAGCTCGTCGGCGGTGGGCTTTTCGAGCAGGATCACCTCATTGAGGACCCTGTGAATGTTTGTCGGGACGGGAGTCAACTTGGGGGCCTCCAGCGCCATCAACGATGACACCAGATCGGCCACGCGATCGGCCTGGCGCACGATCATCTGTGCGTATTCGGCCAGATCGTTCGACTTCTCGAGCTTGCGGCTCAGTAGCTGTGCCGCCCCGCGAACGCCCGAGAGCGGGTTGTTTATCTCGTGCCCGAGCGAGGCCACCAGGCTGTCGAGCTCGGCCAGGCGGGCCCGCTCCTGTTCTTGTGACCGAAGCGTGTAGCGCTGCCCGACGTCGTGCAGGGTGAGCACGGCACCGGAATTCAGCCCGTCACGGTCGTGCAGCTTCGACGCCTCGGCAATCACCTCGATATCGTGGTTCGCCGCATTCAAGACTCCCTCGACGCGCAGGCTGGACTCCTCGATCGTCCCCAGCCGCGCCACCAGCTCGGTTATCCACGGGGAGGTTTCGAAGATGTCGTCCGCACGCCGGCCTTCCATGCTCCGCCGGGACCGTTCGAGCAGGGACTCGGCTGCCTGATTGACGAACGTAACGCCACCCTAGAGTCCATACGGGAAGGCATCATAGCCATCAACGCTAATGGTATTATCACCACCATAAATCAGGCTGCTATCGACACGCTCAATATAAATACTGATCAGTCACTCGTGGGCACCGCCATTCTCAATATCGTGCCTGATAGCCAGATGCTGGACGTGTTAAAAACTGGACAACCTGAATTCGACCAAGAAATTTG
>PIVZ01000765.1 GCA_003354045.1 bacterium | reverse complement strand
GGTCAATTCGCGGCTTTCGACTGGACCCCCTGCGTCATTTTGCCGCGGGGGGGGCTTTGTTCTATGATTGGTGACTGGAGGTCCGGATGTTCGGTCTCGGTGTAGGCGAGTTACTCATCATACTGGTGATCATCTTGATCATCTTCGGCGCGGGCAAGCTGCCGGAGATTGGTGAGGGGCTCGGCCGTGGCATCCGCAGCTTCCGCAAGAACGTCCGTCCCGAAGAGATCGACGTCACTCCGCCGCCGGCTGAAAGCGCGGAATCCGGTGGCCAGGAAGAGGCTCCACCGAAGCAACCCGGAAGCTGACCTCTTCCACCGTCCTGCCTACCCCGAGCAACGCTACCTGACAGTGCACGTCCTCGCCCGGCTCGAGCACCTCGACTTCTCGAGATTCCAGCCCCGCCAGCGTCCGTAGCTCGCCCCGCACCAGCCTGCGCAGTAGGCGGTCGGAAACGCTCTTGCCGCAGCTAGACGAGGCCTTGCGCGCCGGCGTGTCGTTCTCGTAGGCCTGGGCTTCGAGCACCACGTGACTCACCGGGATCAGCGAGTCGTTGGTGACGGTGGCCTCGGCGACCAGAGTGAGCGTCTGGTCGGCCAGCGTCGTTAGACGCGCCGACTGCTCGCTTATGCGCATCTGTCCGGCCAGCGAGGGGTCGGTGCCGAGGCTCGTCGCCTTGCCCGGCCATGGCATCTTGGCCATGAAGGCGTCGGTCAATTCGTGGTTGTTGGCCAGGATGAGCGTGAGGATACCGAAGGCGCCGATCATCGAGGCAAGCAGCACGACACCGTTCCAGGCGCTGCTGCCGGATTTGTTCTCGCGCACTACTGTCTTCGGAGTTACGGCCATCGCGACTTGATCTTGAATTGTACGAGCACTCCCGGCGCAATCCAAGAAAAGCGTACGATAAAGGCATGCCCCTACGTTTGCGGCCGGTCGGGAATGCGCTAGAATCCGCGGCTCTGTCGGCGCGAAAGTGGCGGAATTGGCAGACGCGCAGGATTCAGGTTCCTGTGGCCGCAAGGTCGTGGGGGTTCAAGTCCCCCCTTTCGCACCATTCTCTCTCCACGAATGGCCCGCGCCCGACTGCGCCCGCCGGCGTATCTACGCCGCGGCCATCTTGTCGAAGGCTGCCGTGACCTCGGGCGGAGCCTGCACGAGCTCGATCAGTACGCCTTCCCCGCAGACCGGCGATTCCTCGTTGCCCTTGGGGTGGATGAAGCAGACGTCGAAGCCGGAAGCGCCCTTACGGATTCCGCCAGGAGTGAAGCGCACGCCCTGTTTCTCCAGCCACGGGACGGCCGCGTGGAGGTCGTCGATCCACAAGCCGACGTGATTTAGCGCCGGATCCTGCACCTTCGGCTTCTTTTCCGGGTCGATCGGCTGCATGAGGTCCACCTCGACCTTGAGGGGGCCGGAGCCGGCCTGGGCGATGTCCTCGTCCACGTTCTCGCGCTCGCTCTTGAAGTTGCCCGCGACCGTGAGCCCGAGCGTATCGACCCATATGCGGCGCAGCTTCGACTTGTCGAGGCCGCCCACGGCTATCTGCTGAATGCCGAGAACTCTGAAGGGTCTGTCACTCACCGAATGTTCCTCCTGCGCCGCGTGATTCCGCACCCGGCTGCCCTGGCAGCCCGCGGCGCGCAACCTTAACCCGTACGCCTCACCACGCAATCCGAGGCAAACCGGTCCCGCCAGCGCTCCGATAGCGGCTGCGGCCGCCAGGCGGGCGGTGCTCGGGGCTCGGCCGAGCCGCAAATCGGCGCCCGCTCTTTGAACGGCTAGCGCGCTCATTGTAAACCGCTCACTTCGTGGCCGGTTACGATCCCAAAGAGTTCGAGCAGAAGTGGTACGAGGAGTGGGTGGCCAGCGGGGTGTTCAGCCCCGGTGAGCCCGCCGATGGAGAGGAGACCTTCTCCATGGTCATTCCGCCGCCCAATGTGACGGGATCGCTGCACATGGGCCACGCCCTGAACAACACCCTTCAAGACGTCCTGTGCCGCTACAACCGCATGCTCGGCAAGGCCACGCTGTGGCTGCCGGGGATGGATCATGCCGGCATCGCCAC
>PIVZ01001664.1 GCA_003354045.1 bacterium | reverse complement strand
GGCCCGTGCGGAACTCGAGGAACTCACCGAACTAAGAAACAGATTCGAGGCACTCTCCGGAAAGCTCGAAGCAGCCAACGCCCGCGAGACGGACCTCGCCGATGCCGTTCGCAAGGCCGAGGATACCCGTGACCAGTACGCCGAGGGGGCCGCCATCGCCCGCAAGGAAGTGGATGAGCTCTCGGCGCAGCTCCACGATGCAATCGCCAACGGGGTGGATCAGGCGTCGGCGGAACTGGCGCAACGCAAGATCCGCGAGCTGACCGCGCGAATGGAGGAGGCCCGAGCGGAGGCCGCAGCCGAACTAGCCGATGCCAAAAAGAATGAACAGGAATGGCATACGCTGGCTGAGCAGCTCATGGATGAGCAGGCCGAAACCGGCGCCGGCGACAACCCGGACCAACAGCGCGCATGCCACGCCGCGGTCGGTGCCTTCTGGGGCGACTATGATCCGGCCAAGTTTGCAGATCCTGCCGACGCCACCGATGCTGCCGAGTCCGCCC
>PIVZ01001663.1 GCA_003354045.1 bacterium | reverse complement strand
TGAGCATGCGAAACAGCTCGCCGAAGTCGTCGATACGCTTCTCTAGAAATCCGGCAATGGCCTCATAGCTCGTGTAGCGGCTGGTGAGCCCGGTGCCGCCGGTGATGAGGACAGCGCGGCCCCCCTCGCCGGTGCACAGCTCCGCGACCCGTTCTCGCAGGCGCGCCGGCTCGTCCGGTATGATCTCGTAGGAAGAGGTGCTGTGCCCGGCGCCGGAAAGACGCTGTTTGATCAAAGCGCCGCTTCGGTCGGTATCGACCGTGCGCGTGTCGCTCACGGTAATCACCGCGCATGCCACGCTGCCGGTCGATTTGTCGCTATGAGCGTGGGTATTCACCGCAGGTCCTCTGAAGGTTATCCGTTTGTCAGGCCGAGGGGCACTGTGCCATCGTGTCGGCCGCGGCTTCTGCTCAGCCCCGTGAGGGCGAGACAGGGTTCGTTGCTATTGCGCCCTTTGAGGGCTCGATCCCTTTCTCGGCTTCCTATCCCCAGGGCGTTGCCCT
>PIVZ01001662.1 GCA_003354045.1 bacterium | reverse complement strand
CCGCCCTTGATGGCTCTCAAAAGCGGCCGGGCGCCTTGCCTTTTCTTCAGAAAGAAAATGCCTGGAGATCCTGAAGAGGGGCCACCCCACCTTAGCGGGGCAGATACTTGAGGCCCACCATATGCGCCCCGCCGCCATCGTGGCCCTTGCCGAGAATGCCGGCGTCGGTAATGTCTACAGTATGGTGCGGTAATAGCCGGCAAACGGGTGGGGCCTGACCGCTTCGGCTCGGCTCGACGGCGGGTCAGGCTCAACGGTGACGAGGCTCGTCGGCCCGGAGGGTGTCTCAGGTCGTGGCCGTCGCAGCGCCTCGGTCGGCACCTGACCGGCCTCCATCTCCTGGCGCATGCGCGCGAAAACGCGCAGGCCCTGGCTCTTGGCCATCCCGGTGCCGACGACGAGCGCGATCGTCGCCACAGGACCGAGAACGCGGCCCACGACGAGCAACAGGTAGAGCTCGAGCAACGGCACGAGAGTGAACGCTAGGAGGAGGCGGAGGAACAT
>PIVZ01001661.1 GCA_003354045.1 bacterium | reverse complement strand
CTGCTATGGCCGCGAATATTCCGAGTATCGGAAGCCACGGCACCGTGCCGCCCCTACTCCGCTGAGCGGCCGGTCGCATCGTAGTCGTAGCCATAATCAGCTGGGTGCGGCTTCTCAGCCGATGAGTCTGGTTATCGCCTCGGGAATGTAGTCACGCGTCTTGTTGAGGATCACGCCGAGAAGGTTGGCACCCGTCTCCCGCACGATCTCACTGGCACGGTTGGCGACTCCCACCGGGCACTCGTCCGCCTCGATCACCATTATTACGCCGTCGACAAGCGGCGCCAGCGCCCTCGCGTCCGGGTAGAGGGTAATCGGGGGTGCATCTACCAGCACCACGTCGGCGAGACGCGTAAAGCCGGAAACGAGATCCATGGTGCGCGGGCTGTCGACTACGTCGATGGCATTGAGACGGCCCGTTCCGGCCGTGACCACGGAGACTCCCTCAAACTCGGTCGGCTGTATTACCTCGTCCGGTCGCTTGTTCTCTCCGATCAGATTGAC
>PIVZ01001660.1 GCA_003354045.1 bacterium | reverse complement strand
CAGCTGCTCCAGCTCTGGGTGCCGGTAGAACGGCGTGCCGGCACCCCGGCGGTTGGCGTAGAACTTCTCCTGGTCGGGGAGCTTGGCTCCGCTGCAGTTGACCAGCCACACCAGGGGCAGGTTGAGCCGTTTGGCGACCTGCGTCACGCGCAGGATGTTATCGGGCTGCCCCGGCATCCACGCGCCGGCGAAGACCTTGTTGTCGAAGCCGATGACGACCGCCCACTTCCCACCGATCTTCCCGATCCCGTCGATGACGTTCGTCGTATCCTCGGAGTTGTCGAGGGGATTGTAGAGCGTATGGAGCGGACACCACGTTCCGGGCTCCACGAGGTACTCGAGGCGCTGCCAGACCGTCATCTGGCCGCGCGCGTTGATCTTCTCGGTGGGGAGTCCGGTCGTCTTGACGCGCTCCACGGCCGCGTCGACCTCTTTCTCGACCTCGAGAAGGGCGGCGACGTTGTCGTCGGTTCGCTTGAGCTCTCCCTTTCTGAGCTCCCGCCC
>PIVZ01001659.1 GCA_003354045.1 bacterium | reverse complement strand
AGCGGATAGCGCAGGCTGAAGTCCTGGGCCATGCTCACCAGCGTGTCGTACACTGCGCTCGTGCCGTGGGGATGGTAGTTACCGGTGGTGTCACCAGTGATCTTGGCCGACTTTCGATACGGCTTGCCCGGGTTGAGGCTGAGGTCGTTCATGGCCGTCAAGACCCGCCGGTGCACCGGTTTGAGCCCATCCCTGACATCGGGCAGGGCGCGCGAGATGATGACGCTCATGGAGTACTCGAGGTAGGACTCCTCCATCTTGCGGGTCAGCTCGGCATCGATGATTTTCTCTTGTCGATCCGTCATGGTTCCTCTCGGACCGTACGCCGCCGACGCTCCGCGCCCCCAGGCACGGGATGATCGATGGCCGGGTCGGGACTAGATGTCGAGATCCTCGAGCCGGATCTGCCCGGCGTTCTCCTCGATGAAGCGACGGCGCAGTTCCACGTCGTCACCCATCAGCGTCTTGAAGACCTGATCGGCCTCGCTGTCGGCGGAAGCCGCA
>PIVZ01000178.1 GCA_003354045.1 bacterium | reverse complement strand
TCACCGGCGTGAGCACCGTGTAGGAGAGGACTGTGCCCGTGGGCGCAAGCTCCACATCGTCGGCCTCGGTCAGCATCACGCGCGCGAGCGCGTCGTAGCCCTTGCCCGGGATGGCGACCTGATCGCCCGAGATGCGCTGTCCGATGAACTTCCCATCGAGCAGCCCCTGGGCATAGCGGACTTTGTGCGGGTAGAGCGTGTCGTCGTAGGTGAGCGAGATCAGGTGCGTGGTGATGTCCACCTCGCCCTCCCCCGGCGCGATGGACTGATCCCGGGCATCGCCCTCGGGCACGAAGTAGACGTCGGTGATGGCACCAGCGCGCTCATCGCGAAACTGGGCGCTGACCCGCATGCCGGTGGTCATGGCCTCCGGACCCACGGCTTTGACGGCGTGGGTCATCGCGGTGTCCGCGCCGTCCAGCTTCACCTGCGCAAAAGCGAAGGGCTCCTGGAAAGGATGTTTGCGCGAGGGCTCGGCGATCCAGGTCCAGTTCTCGACAACGCCCGAGGGCCCGACCTCGACGAAGTCCGGACTCAGGGTCTCGCCCGTGTCCGGGTCGAACTCGATTGGCGGACACAGTACGCGGCTGCCGCAACGGATACCCAGGATGCGGCCGTCGCGAAGCGCCGTCAGGAATGGTCCGACCACGGGACCGAGGGTGCGGGTGTAGGGGTACTCGAGTGTGAAGGAGATAGGGAACTCAGACATGGGCACCACCATAGCTAGCGGACCGCCGCAGACAAGCGGCACCTCACCGCGTTCCTCGCCTCGGGGCGGTTGACGAGGCGAACGAACACGCGGCCTTGGCGCTCGACCAAGCGATACACTGGATTCATAGAGGATCCTTCGCTAGGGAAAGATAGAGGGCCTTCGGGGAGAAGATCTTGTCCGGCCCGGTCCCATGTTTGGTCGATTCCGGCCAGCGGCAAGGGCCGTTCTTCTTCTCTCTCAAAGCCCTGGGAGATGATTTCGAAAGGTGCCTGAATCCAGTTCAAGAACGGCCTCTTATGGCTCAGTCAACGCGATTCTCCCGCTGCTCGAGTACCTCGAAAGCGAGGGCTTCGACCTGAAGGCCATTCTCGACCGCGCCGGCATCCCCCAATCCGCTCTCGAAGACACCAAGACCCGATTCCCCAAACGGAGATTCCTGGCGTTGTGGCAGATTGCAAGTGAGGCCACCGACGATCCGGCCATCGCACTTCGGGTCTCCACCATGGCCAAGGCGAATACGCTCGGCATCATCGGCTATCTGGCTTCGGCGAGTGAATCGGGCCGCAATGCCTTCGAGCTCGTGAAAGGCCTGACTCCGCTGCTTTGGGAAAACGTCGAGTGCGATCTGGAGAGTGACGGCGAAGTCGCGTTCCTCCGGTGCCGCTGGGGCAGCAGTTCGCAGGCGAGCCGTTTCACGACGGAGTATGCGATTGGACTCGCGGTCACGATGAGCCGGGCTTTCGGATCCTCGCGCGACGATCCTCTCGAGGCGAGATTCTCCTATCCGGCTCCCGCGTACGCGGAGGAATATGAGCGAATCCTTCGAATCCCCGTCCGCTTCGATGCAGGCGAGGACGGGGTCCTGCTTCCGATCTCGATGATGGACAGCTTGAACCCCTCGGCCGACGCCGCCCTCAGGCAGGTATTGGAACGCTACGCCGCGGACCAGCTCGCCAAGATTCCAACCGGCGCCAGGTTCTCCCAGCGCATCCGAGCCTGCATCCGGTCCGCGCTACCCTTGGGAAGCCTTACTGCCGACACCGTCGCCGCCCAGTTCTCAATGAGTAACCGTACGCTACGGCGGCGTCTGCGAGATGAGGCTACGAGTTATCAAGAAATCCTTGACGACGTGCGCGCCGAGCTGGCACGCCACTACTTGACGAAAGAGAAGCGGGGAATCGACGAGGTCGCTTTTCTTCTGGGCTTCTCCGATCAGAGCGCCTTCACCAAAGCTTTTCGCCGCTGGACCGGAAAGACCCCAGCCGACTTCGTGCGGAATTGATTCTCGCTACGCACGGTCAATTTCCGTGCAGTACTCGACACAACAGTCGAGTGGCTCCGTGAACTGAACGGCCCGCGCGTTTCCCGGGCCGCGGTTCTCAAAAGGGACGGCCGTTCTCTGCCCAGTCCTTTGGCCGACTAGGCGATGATCTCGTTAAGACCCTCGATGAGCTGTTCGAGTTCCTCGGGAGGCAATCGACCCGCTTTGCGGCCGAGGCGCTTTACAGAAAGCGTTCGCACTTGGCTGATCTTGGCCCAGGATCGTTTCGGCAGACGTACCGATGAGAGTGGCAGGGTCAGCGGAAAACCAGCGCGCGGCTCCTGGCTGGTAATAGCCATTGCAACGACGGTACCAGAACGCGCGTTGAAGACGTCATGACTGAGAACGACCACCGGTCTGCGCCCGTGCTGCTCACTCCCGACCGTCGGATCGAGATCAGCCCAGACGACATCGCCTCTCAGTATTCGGGCCACTCGGATGCGTCTCCGGCGAGGCCTTCATCGGCCATGGCCTGTTCGTAGTCCGGCTCGAGCTTGGCGCACTCGCGCGCCAGCCTGGTGCGATCCATGCGCACGAGTTTTTCGACGACCGCTTCTTGAATCGCCCGGCTACGGTTCGGGAACCGTTGTTCTCGTACCAGGCGATCGAGCCGCACCAGGGTCTCCTCGTCCAAAGTTATGGCGATCTTGCTTGTCGGCACTGCCATGCCTCCGAGTATGACAATTGATCATACCCGAGTTGAGCCCATTCCACAAAGGCAAAAGCCAGATGCCGGTGAGCCTGCGACGATCACCCGAAAAACTGAACGTAGCACGGTCCGTCCCACGGCCGGATAACAGACCTGTAATGCTTGCAGCGTCTGGGGTGCCTGCACCGCTCACGCCCTGACGTCGAAGCAGATCGCGTTCACTCCATCTCCTTTACCGCCACAAGGCCAGAGGCGGCCTCTGCCCAGAACCACGTCAACGGTTGCAGAGCCCTCGAAACCCGGAACCAAAGCAGTTGCGGCCGGAAACGAAGCTCGCCGAAGGTCTCGCGCAGAGGCCGTGGCCCACCAAAGCCGCGCACTCTGTAGCCGCGGGCGCGAAGTTCCCCGGCCTCGAAGCCGCATTTGTGTTCTTGGAAAGGATTGCCGTCGTGGACTGGCTGGGGCGTAAACCCATTGGGCGTGGTCAGGATGACTTTCTTCACTGCCCATCCTTCGAGGCGTTCGATCAATCTGCAGGCCTCGGCTTTTTCAAAATGCTCAATGACGTCAAGGCACATCACCACGTCAAAACTGCGAGACGAAAACACGACACTATCCAACGACCCGAAAACCAACTCATCGTAATGACCTGTTTCGCGCAGGCGGTCCAGGGAAGGCTGGTGGCCATCCGCGCCCACCAGGCGCGGCGGCTTTGGCACGGCCAGCAACGGCCCGCCCTTGCCACATCCTACGTCGAGCACCGATTCCATGCCTGCCAGTTCCCGTGCTATGCCCCTGACCAGCAAGTCCGGGAAAAGGGCCCTGTCGATTTTTCTTAATGTTTCGATCATCGCTCCGGCATTGCTGCATTATGCCCGAGCGACTCGAAAGCGCCCAATCCTGATTGGTGAATCGATTCCACCCTGTGGGCCTGCGAAGATCCGCGCCCCTCTACTGCTTCAAGAATTGGATCGGGTAGACAACGTAGGCGGGACGCTCAGAATCCGCACCGCACCGCTCCATAGATATTCGTGTTGTGCTGGAACTGCCCCCAGAAGGTCTCCTCCCGCGCTCCCACGAACACGTTAGCGCCCATCTCTACCCGCCAGCGGTCCGTCAGCTTGTAGCTCATCCGGGGCCGCAGATACGCGTCCTCATCCGACGGTGTCCAGAACACGAACAGGCTGAGCTCGAGGTTCTGCTGGAGCAGTAGCTGAGTCAGCCTGACCGTGAGCGTGTGGCGGCGCTCGTCGCGCCTCACGGCGCCGCGCGGCAGGCTGTCCCGGTACGCGCCGTAGTCGAGCAACCACTCGAGGTAATACTGCAAGCCGAGGTTGAGGTCGCGGGCGAGTTCGCGTTCGTAGCCGGCGAGCAGGCGGAGCTCGCCGTTGCGTATGAGTGGGTCGTGGCCGTTGCGGTCGTCGATGCTGTCGTAGTAGCCGGCTTCGACGTTGGCGATGCCGCCGGCGAATGGAGTACGGGCGCTGGCGCCGTAGACGGCGAGCCGGGGAAAGGTTGTGCGGCCGGTGGTGGGGTCGGCGCCGGCGGGGCTCTTCCAGAAACCGTAGTAGCCGTAGGCGCCGAGTTCCAGAGCACCGAGGCTGCGGTACAGGCGCACGGCGATCTCGTCGTCTTCGAACCAGCGGTCGGGCCGGTCTACGGAGATGACGTCGTCACGGCCGATGGTGCCACCGGTCGCAGGGTCGAAGAAGGAGACGCGGCGGCCGTCGAGGTGACGGTCGGCGTCGAAGCGAGGGGTGTAGACGACGTCGAGGTTCAACCATTCCGTGAAGAGAGAGACCTTGAGCGCATCGGAGGGGGCTTTCAGATAGTTGGTGTCGCGTCCGATGAAGAACGAGACGAAGTCCTTGGGGAACAGGTCGTTGATGAAGATGAGGTCGCCGGTGCCCCAGGTGAGAATCTGCCGGCCGAGTTTGAGGTCGAGCAAATTGCTGGCGCGGCCGGCGACGAAGGCTTCACGCAAATCGAACCAGCCGTCGCCGGTCTCGAGGTCAACGTCGCGATCCTCGGCGACGGCGTCGTAGAGCAGGTCTAAAGTGACGCGCGCGAAGACGCGGCTCCACGCCTTCTCGGCCTCGATCTGCGCACGGATTTCGCCGAGCGTGGTGTCGCCCTGCGCCGAATCGTCCTGGCTGCGAACGCCGCCGCGTCCGTCGAGGAAGCCGGTCAAGTCGAAGGGCAGCGCACTGGAGACGCCGCCTTCCAGGTCTTCGGCCTCGTAGGCTTCGCCGTCCGCCTTCTCGCCAAGGCCGCCGGGGAGAGCGGGCTCGTCCTGCGTTCCGCCGAGACCAGTCGGCAGCGGGGGTCCGCTGTCTTCCATTTCGGTGGCGCCTCCCAAACCAAGTGGAAGTGACGGCTCGTCCTGTGCATCGACGGCCCCGGGCAGCGCCACCAACGAGATCGCCAGGAGACCGGCGACCCACACGGCCGAGGCGAAGCGATGGCGAGCCGGCGCGTGCATCCCGATCAGCGCAGATGTTCGTTCGGCGGACTTCTCAGGTAGCGTTCACTGAAGACGTCCTCGGGCACGCCGATGTCGTAGGTGACGGCGTCGTACTCGAGCAGGGTGTCGCCGCTCGAGCGCAGATCGCTCATGCGCGCCTTCACGACAGTGGGATGGCCCTGGACGGTCTTCACTTCGAGCGCTTCGTAGCGGCGGTAGGCCTTCCCGGAAGTATCGACGTATTCCATCTTCACCGGGATGAAGCTCTCGCGGTGAATCCACATGTCGAAGTGCGCAAACTCGACGGTGTTCGGCTTCTTGGGTGTATTGCGCAGCACGTAGTAGCTCTCGGTGGTCTTCAATAATTCGTGGTGATCCTCTTCGGGAGCACGCCCCGAGACGTCCTCGTAGAAAAAGTGCGACCCCACGAAGCTCGTGCGCTGGTCGCTGGCGGCGATGCGCTTCACCAGATCGAGCGCCGGCAGATAGAGCCAACGGTCGTCGTCCTTGCCCGGATGCTTCCACACCAGAAAGGACATCTTGTTGACGTCGGAGGGGCGGCGAAAGTAGACGTACATCTTCTGCTCGCCGGTGCCGGTGTCCGCGTCGTCCTGGTCCTGGTCGCGCCGAATGAGGGTGAACTGGCGCAGGCGCTCACGGTCCTGCGCATCGATGATGGTCATCTTCACGCGCGCGCGGCCGTCGTTGCCCTGGTAGTAGGCAATGCGGTTGGTGCGCTCGACGATCTCATCCACCGACGGATCTGCCGCGCGCGAGGCCGGTGGCAGAGCCAGCGTCAGCGTCGTCATCAGCGTCGCCACGACCCACGCGCTGCCGCGCACACGTCCCATCATCCTTCGTCTCTTGCGGTTCATGATGCCTCCTCCGTCCTGCTGGAGCTCGGGAACAACCAACGCTCGCCGAGGGCGATGAGAGCGGGAAGGATCACCAGCGTCGCTACGCCGGAGACGATGAGAATCGAGGCCATCAGCAGCCCGACGGTGCGGTAGGGCACCAGGGGCGCGACCAGCAGCGGCGAGAAACCCACCGCGATGACGATGACATTGCGTGCGATCGCGCGTCCCGGCTCACCGAAGACGCGAGGCACGGCCTCCGCCCAGCTCTCTCCCTTCGTGTACAGGTCGCGCGAGCGCGCCAGGAAATGGATGGCGAAGTCCACGGCGAGCCCCAGGGCCAGCGACGAGAGCACGGCGACGGGCATGTCGTAGTCCTTGCCCACGATGCCGATCATGCCGTAGATGAGCGCGATCGTCACGGTCAGCGGGATCATCGAGAGCAGTCCCCACAGCAGCGAGCGGAACAGTAGTGTCATGATGAGGAACACCACCAGGAAGCTGCCGAGGAAGGCCTTGGCCATACCCGCCACCATCTTCTGCTGCCACACGACGTTGATATAGGTGAGCCCGAACCATTGCGGGTCGAGCGGAACCGGCGGCGGATTCTCGGCGAGGTAGCGCTCGGCGCGCTCGACCACCTTCGTCATGTCGCGGTTGTCGCCGCTCTTGAGTTGTAGCCACAGCGCCGCCTGCCGGTAGTCCGGCGTCACGAAATGCCACAGGTCCTGCGGACGGTGACTGTTCTGGTAGGTGATGAGCGTCTGCGCGACGGCATCACTGCGATCGGGTATGCGGAAATTCTCGTCCTTGCCGAGCAGTAGCTCGCGGTAGACGGTCTTCACGATGTCCGGCAACGCGTTCGTCTTGCCCACGACCTCGCTCTGTTCCAAGTACCGGCTCAGCGACTCGACGTAGCGCAGCACCTCGGGCTGCTTGAAGAGCTCGCGGCGCCCGCGCTCTTGCCCGACGAAGAGCCCGGCCGCATCCCATGCGTCGCCTTGCAGCCAACCATCGGCGCCGTCAAAGGATTCCGTGGCGAAGGCGTCGAGCGCGGCGAGCAGGGCGTCCACGCTAGTGGCCTGCTTGGCAGCGCGGCCGGCCTCGACCGCGAGCTGTTCGAAGACCGCCGCCGCTCCGGGAAGATCCGGCTCGAGCTCCATGCCGCGCGCCCGTGCGCGCTCGGCCAATGCGTCGGCGTATTCGTGGGGCGACACGCCATCCGGAGCCGCCAGCAGTGCCAGGTACGCCATGTAGGTGCCGGCGAAGTGCTCGTTCAGCACGCGGTCGGCGATGCGGATGGGGTGGCTGCTCGTGAACCAGCGGATCGGGTTGTCGTTGATCTCGATGAGCGAGATGCCCCAGCCCGCCACCAAGCCGGCGAGAACTGTTGCGACAACGATTGGCTTGGCCCGGCGCGTGGCCGCCGGACCGAGGCGTAGCAGCGCACGCGCGAGCGCAGAGGGGTTCTCGTCTTCGCCCCGCTGTCCCGTCGGCGTGTGCGCCTTCCCGCCGAAGCCTTCGAGCGCGCGCTCGGGCAGCAGCATGATGTAGGCCGGCACGAAGGTGATGGTAAGCACCCAGGCCACCGCAATGCCGAAGGCGACGAAGAGCCCGAACACCTGCACGGGCGGGATGGGCGTCAGCACCAGCGAGGCGAAGCCCGCACAAGACGTGATCGAGGTGTAAAGCATCGGAACGAAGAGGGTCCGCATCACCTTCTCGATGGTCTCGCGGCGCCGGCCCGTCTCCGGGTAGCGGTCGAAGAACTCCGAGAGCACGTGGATCGAGTCGAGCACCGCGATCGGCATGATGAAAATCGGAATCATCGAGCTCATGATGTGAACGGTGTTGCCGGTGGCGACCAGCAGCCCCATCGTGACGATGACGGCACCGAGCGCGATGAGCATGGGCGCAATGATCAGCGCCACGTGCCGGAAGAAGTAGAGCATCAGCAGGAAAATCACGAGCATCGCCAGCGGCGCACTGATTGCCATCTGCACGAACATCTCGACGCCGAAGGTATCCTCCGCGATCGGCAGTCCGGTGATGAAATACTGCTCGGAACCGTCGAACTCGGCGATCTTCTCCTGCAGCTGACGGTACACATGGTAGCTCGCGTCCTTCGAAGTAAGCGGCAGGTAGATGGCGAGCGCGCGCCCGCTCTCAGCCACCATGGTTCCCTGGAAGAGAGGAATGCGCGCCGCCCGGTCGCGCACGGCGAGTGAGGCTGCCCGGTCCTTTGGGGTGTCGGGCATGAGCCACTCGAAGCGCACGCTGCCCTCGCCGGCCTGCTCGATGTTGTCCACCCGCGACGGCGCGATGATATCGACCGAGACGACGCCTTCGCTGCGCTCGGGATCGTCGCCTGCAGGCCAGCGCAGCGTCTCGGCGAACTGGGTGAGCTCGCGAATGCGCCCTAGCGCGCCAGGGTTGAAGACGCCGTCGGGGCTCTCTTCGTTAAAGACG
>PIVZ01000764.1 GCA_003354045.1 bacterium | reverse complement strand
ATGACAATGACAGGTCGGAGGACGGCAACGGCAAGCTCAACGTTGCGACAACGCTTTCCGTGCTCGCTCACATTGCCGAAACGGTCGGTGGCGATCGCGTCACGGTTCATGCGTTGAGCGATCCACGGCAAGACCCTCACTTCGTGCAGCCGCGACCGACCTTGATGAAGAAAACTCGTGAGGCCGACGTGTTCATCGAGGTTGGGCTTCAGCTCGAACTGTGGGCCGAGAAGGTGGTCGAGGGCTCCGGCAATTTGAAGATACAGACTGGTGCGCCAGGCCGCGTGGTCGCCTCGGCCGGCATATCCACGCTCGAGCTGCCCCGTGTGGTGTCACGGGAATGGGGCGACGTTCACCCACAGGGAAACCCGCACGTATGGCTCGATCCGCTCAGGGCGAAACGGATCGCCGCCAACATCGCGGCCGCCCTCAAACAACTCGATCCCCTCAATGCCGAAGGCTACGAGCTGCGGAGTGATGGGTTCCAGGCCAAGATAAACGTAGCACTTTTTGGACCCGGGCTGGTGGAAACCATAGGCGGAGCCAAGCTGAGCCGTCTTGCCGAACAAGGCCGGCTGTTCGAGTTCTTGAAAGAACGAGAGCTCGACTCCGAGCTCGGCGGCTGGTTTGCCAAGGCCGCGCCCTTGCGAGGCCGGCCGGCGGTTAGTTATCACAAGACCTGGATCTACTTCGCGACCCGCTTCGGGTTGGGGATCCCCGTGGAGATAGAGGAGCGGCCGGGCATTCCTCCATCGGCGAAACATCGTGATCGAGTGATAGAGACGATGCGCGCCGACGGCGTGCGAGCGATCCTGATTGCCGATTTCTACGACCGAGCCGCTGCCGACTACGTGGCCGAGAAGGCGGATGCGGTTGTCGTCGCGCTGCCGATAGAGCCGGGCGCAGTGGATGGAGTCGACGGCTACTTTGCGCTGATCGATTACCTCGTCGACCGGACGGAAGCAGCGATGGGGGGAGGGTGATCGTGGAAGAATTCGTTCGCTCCATGACCTACCCTTTCCTTGCCTGCCTTGTGCTCGCCGGCATCCACGTCTATCTGGGGCTTCACGTAGTCGAGCGCAAGGTCATCTTCGTAGACCTCGCGCTCGCGCAGATTGCCGCACTTGGTTCGGTCTACGGAGTCCTGCTCGGGTACGATCTTCACGACGACCCGTGGGCCGTAAAGGGCTTCTCGCTCGCATTCGCACTTGCCGGTGCTGCCGTGTTCTCGATTACTCGCGAGCGGCGCGAGCGTATCCCCCATGAGGCGGTCATTGGTATCACCTACGCGTTTGCCGTGGCCGCGACCATACTTGTGAGCACTAGGCTGTCTCACGGCACCGAGGAGATGCACGAGCTCTTCACCGGCAGCATCCTCTGGGTGCGCGGCGACACGCTGCTATATGTGGCGCTTCTCTACGCTGGCGTCGGTGCGCTGCACTACGCGCTCCGTCACAAATTTCTCCTGATAACGCTGGATCCCGGCGCGGCCGAGCGAAACGGTATCAACGTCCGGCGTTGGGATTTCCTCTTCTACGTGTTGTTCGGCGTGGTCGTCACCAACGCCGTCGCGATCGCCGGGGTGTTGCTGGTGTTCGCCTACCTGGTCATTCCGGCCGCGATTGCGGTCCTGTTTGCTGACAGCGTCAAGGCCCGTCTGATGATAGGGTGGGCGGTCGGTGCCGTGGTCAGCTTCATCGGGGTAATCGTGTCCTACACGAACGATCTGCCTTCGGGGCCGGTCATCGTGGTAAGCCTCGCGATGTTCCTTGCCCTCTCGGCAACCGTGGATGCAATCTTGCGATCTCCCCACAAGGGCAAGCAAGTCATGAGGGTGGCCGCCACCGCGGCGGTGATAGTGTTGGCGGTAGCGAGCAGCTTGTCGCTGCGGAAAACGGAGGAGGTCGGTGCCCTCGAACTGCTCGGCAGTCCTGCGGCCAACGACCGGCTGGTCGCGTTGCGTGCCGCCGGCGACGATGCCGCCTTCTGGCAGCACATCCGGCCGCGGGCTGCGGTTCTGCTGAATGATCCCGAGCCGCAGGTGCGCGTGCGAATGGTCGAATTGGTTGGTATC
>PIVZ01001658.1 GCA_003354045.1 bacterium | reverse complement strand
CGTGTTCAGCCAGCCGCCGAGATTCCTGTCGGGGACGAAGAGGATCGGCTGCTCCTCGGGCAGGGAGCGGATCACCTTTTCGGCGTTGCTCGAAGTGCAGATGATGTCAGCCTGGGCCTTCGTCGCGGCGCTGCAGTTGATGTAGGCCACGACCTTGTGATCGGGGTGTCCGGCCTTCCATGCGGCGAGTTCGTCCGCCGGGCAGGCGTCCGCGAGCGAGCAGCCGGCATCCATGTCGGGAACGACGACAATGCGGTCCGGATTGAGGATCTTGGCCGTCTCGGCCATGAAGTGGACGCCGGCGAAGACGATCACCTCCGCCTTCGCCTTCTCGGCGGCCTGGGCGAGCGCGAGGCTGTCCCCCAGGTGGTCGGCGAGATCCTGGATTTCCGACTCCTGATAGTAGTGAGCCAGGAGGACCGCGTTGCGCTCGACCTTGAGGCGGAGGAGCAGGTTTATATCTATTTTGTGGAGAACGGCAAGGAAACTGAAATAGCCGATGTAT
>PIVZ01001657.1 GCA_003354045.1 bacterium | reverse complement strand
TATTCCTCCTGTCCCTCCGTACCGCTGAACGGCATCAGGCCGTTAAGCCACAGATAGAGTGAATGGAAACGGGTAAACCGAAACGGCACCGTTTCTCCAAAGTAGACTAAGTGGATCTTGTCGTATCGCTGGGGCTCGCCGCCGACCGGGTCAAAGACCGTGGCCGAGTTGTACCGCTTCTCCTTCGCGGTCAGGCTGAGCGGATAGCGCTCCAGCGTGGCGCTGCCCGTGACCACGCCGGCGTTATGCGCCCGCGCGAAATCCTGCAAGGCCGTAAAGGCCCCCTGGCTCGTCTTATAGAACCCGCGCGCCTCCTCATTCAGATACATCGGCCAGGGCGACTCCGGCAGCAGGTAGAGGTCCGGCATATCGCCCGACGCCGCCTCCATCAGCGAAAGGTAGACCTCCATTCGCTCCTGAGCCGTGTACCCGTCCCGCCCGTCGGCCCCGGCACGATCGACCAGGCTCAGGAAATCCCCTTGAACAAGAGCGATACGCGCACCTT
>PIVZ01000177.1 GCA_003354045.1 bacterium | reverse complement strand
CGGTTGAGATCGAGCGGCGAAACCAGGAACTCACCCGCGGCCAGCACGATCGTATCGTCAAAGTAGTAACGGCCCCTGTGATTCTGGAATTGGCTTTCGGGAATCACACTACTGAGATCGTCACTACGATCTACCCGCGCCACTTCATTCCCGTTCCGGTCGATGAAGCGAATCCGGTGGTACACCCCTCGGTTACGCGACATGCTCAGGAAATCCCGGGCCAGGTTGCCCTTGGCCGCATCGATCAGCCGGGCATCACGAGTGTCCATGGCCAGGAACAGCTGTCCGAGGGAGACGGAATCGGCCAGGACGGAGACATCGCTGCTTACATCGGCCAAGAAGTCCTCTAGCCCCGCGGACAGAAGAGAGACCTTGGTCGCAAGTTGTTTGGCACCTGCCTCACCCAGCGCAGTGCTCGTCGACGAAACGCTATAGATCCCGATCACCAACACCGGGAGAAGAGCCACCCCGACAAACGCCAACAGAAGCTTATTTCGAATATTGTTCATTCTAGGTCGCCGTCACATGCTCGAGCCCGCCGTGGCTTTGAACCCATGCGGACCAGCGTTGTCACAAAGAGTTACAGTTCCCTACTCTTACTAGCGGATCAGCTTGCCGACTTCTCTCAGGAAGGCGCTCTTCTCGCTGGCCCCTTCTATATCCACCACCAGCAACTGAGCCAGCTCGTTCAAGTTCTCCTTGTTCGGCTCGAACGAGTTCTGCCACTCATCCATAGCGTCTCTGAAGATGAGTTTGGCAGCCGGTCCCACATTCCTGGTCAGCAGTCCAAGGATATCATCCAACAGAGGCTCGATGCTACTCTGGGCCTCCTCGGCGGCCTCCTCGACCGCCTCCGCGGGCTCGCCCGCATCGGCCGCAGCGTCCTTATCGGCAGGCGCTGTCTCGGCGGGGGCCTCAGCCTCGGCCTCCGCGGCCTTGGCCGCCTCTGCAGCCTGGGCCGCCTCCGCTGCCTTGGCAGCCTTGGCCGCCTTGGCGGCAGCCGCAGCCGCCGCCTTCGCCGCTTTCGGATCCTCCAGCAGCTTCGCGATCTGCCGAGCGGCGGAACGCACCGTCATGTGGACCAAGGAGAAATTCGTGTCCTTCTCGACGAGGAGCAAGATCGTGAACTGGTGGTCGATGTGGTAACCGATCATGTAGTTCTCTTCGAGCTCGAAGAGAACTTCACTATGATCTTCGCCGATGTTCTCGACACCCATGAAGATCTGCTCGAAGATCTTGCACGCGGTCGTCAGGTTTTCATTGAGAACGCTCGGAAAGGTGGAAGCCAAAACCACTGCATCCTTTACGACGCAGCCATACTGCACGCCGCCGAGTATCTGCAGGTCTTTGAGCACGTTCTCCACGACCGATTACCCCCACTGCAGCAGGTCGTCTACCTGCTGCCTCAAGAACCGGGTCGCGGTCTCGCGTGTAGAAACAACACCCAACGCCTCGTCGCCTTCGATGAACACAGAGAGATTGTCGCCCTTGGTGCTCTTTAGAGTGACCCCTCTAACAGCCCCCAATCCGGCGGAGTTGCCGAGAACAGGTGCAATACCGGAGAGGAAACCGATGAACTCATTCAATTCCGGGCGCTCGACGGTCGAGACGGTGATCTCTCCCATAGCGTTCGCCAGAGCAGCCCCCTTGACTCCCCTGATCTTCATTACATCTTCGACCAGAGACTCGTTCATCTCAATTCCCTCCGCTAAATGACGCTTATAGCGTCATCATTACAATAGCCTGTGTTACAGTTTCCCAAGCTATTGTCAAGAGTTACGCCTCTTGGCGAGAATGCTGAGGCCGCCCGAAAGCACCCTTTATCCCATGGTCACGAGGCTCTACCCGGCGATATTTCTCAAACGTGCCCAGGCCAATCTCGTTCCCTCCCCACCACAGATCCAGATGTCCGCAGTTGACGCAACCGATCCCTGGAGTTCGTCGTCCCGCAGTGTCGACATGAACGGAAGGAGCGACTAGTGGCGGTGGCTTTTCTCCCTCCGGTCGAAGAGGTAGGCGGGGTCTTGTCGCGCTCAACGCGAGCGACTCGGCTTTGTTCGTCGAACATCAACGCGGCATTCAAGGGAGCGAGAAAGGCAACCCCCTTTACCGTCTAGTACCGCCGAAAAAGGGGCCCGGGCCGGTGCCTGAATATCCCGCCGTGGTTGCTAATCGAGAGATCGCCATCGGCGTCTCCGAAAGCGATCGGCCTTGACTCTGAAGGCAAACGGGGGAATTGGGAGAAAGCCGCGCGCGCCTGAAGTACCCGGCATGGGATACTGAAGGGGAGCAAGACACGGGAGATCCGCTTTGGAACCCACCGAAAGAACGACGCGACCAGCCGTGCGGGTTGTTGTGGCGGCGACTGTTTTCTGCCTGTTGTTCACCGTCGGACCTGGCGGCAGCACGAGCGCCCAAGAAACAGATCAGGCGGCGCAGGAAGAGTTGCTGCGGGCTCTTCTCCGCGTAGGCGGCCAAACCGACGACGCGAAGAGCGACGGGGGCAAAGAGCAGCCGGTATCGAAACCGGCGCCCGCGGTCGCTCCTGAGCCCGAACCCAAGGCAGTCCCTAAACCGACACCCAAGGTGATCCCGAAGGCTGCACCCAAGGTCGTTCCCAAGCCTGTGACCAAAACGGCTCCTGAGCCTATGCCCAAGGTCGTTCCCAAGCCTATGAGCAAAGTGGCTCCTGAGCCTGCAACCAAGGTGGCTCCTAAGCCGGCGGTCAAGGTCGTTCCCAAGCCCGCGACCAAGCTGACTCCCGAGCCTGCGACCAAAGTCGTTCCCAAGCCCGAACCCAAGGTGAGCCCGAAGCCGGCGCGAAGAGTCGTTCCCAAGCCTGCGCCCGAGATTGCCCCGAAGCTTCGGCCCGTTGTGGCTCCGGCGGCTGAGCCCACCGCACGCGACGCGGGTCCACGTAAAGTCGTCCCGGTACGGGAAGACGAAGTGACCGGCGAGGTCGAAGGGAAGCGGAAGGTCGATGAAGGAGCCGAGGTCAAGACCAGCGTCGCCACTGAGTTCGACCCGAGTCCGGAAGTAATCGATCGTGAGGGAAGGATCGCCTTCAAGGTATACTTCGAATCCGGGTCCCACAGTATCGTGCATCCATCACCCGAGGTTACCGAACAGGCGATCAGGCAGATAAAGGCACTCGGCAGGACGCTGAACCGCGAACCGCTACGATCCGCCCGTATCTTGATTGCGGGACATACGGACAGCTCGCGCGGTGAAGTCTACGACCAGCGACTCGCGCGGTTGCGTGCGGAAACGGTACTCGATTATCTCGTCGAAGAAGTCGGCGTGGATGAGTCCAGGCTCTCTGCCATCGGCTACGGATCCGGTCAACCTCTGCCCGGGGTCACGCAAGCCACAGAGGAAGGCCGGCAGGCTCACCGGCGCGTAGAGTTCATCAACTTGGATCTCGGCGAGTAACGCCAAGCTCTCGAAGGTCAGCAGTCAGTATGGGCGCAGGGCGCCCGCATCGCTCGTCTCAGGTCGATGCCGAAGTCTTGCCCGCGGATCCACGCCCCTGCTTTTGCTGCTCTGCCTAAGTGGCGAGCTTCGCTTCGATGTCCTGTTCTTTTTCCTGCAACGCGCGCGCTCGCTCGTCGAGCTTCTTGGTCCGCGACTCCAAGTTCTTCAACTTCTTCTCGCGCTCCGAGAGCTCCTCGTTGCGCTTGGTCGCCAGTCTGCGCAGATCGCGTCGCTCATCTTCGAGCTTCTGGCGGGCTTCATCAACTTGCGCACGCGCCTCTGCCATTGCTGTCTCGTGGCTCGCCAGTTTTTCGGATTGTCCGCCGACCTGCTCCTCCATGTCGAGCCGCGCATGCTCGACCGCTTCTTTGTCTTTCTCGAGCTGCGCACGCCCCTCTTCAATGGCTCTCTGCTGGGCGGCTAGCTCCTCATTCTCGCGCGCATGTGCCGCAGCCTCTTCCTCGAACTTGGCGCGGGCTTCATCTAATGCCCGCTGGCCGCTGGCCAGTTCCTCGACCTGCGCGCTACGCTGCCCTTCCAGCTCTTTCCCTTCACGCTCGATCGCCTCTTTGTCGTTCTCGAGCTTGTCGAGCGTCTCCTGTGAAGCACTTGCGAGGCTTGCGAGCTTCGCCTCCTCCGTTTCGCTGTGCTCGCGCACCTCCTGCCGCTGACGCTCCATTTCTGTCTTGGCTTCCTCGATGCGGCCGCTCTCCTCCGCCATGGATCGCTCCCGCGCGGCTAGCTCTTCCGCCTTCGCTTCCGTCTGCGCCCGCAACTCCTGCACCTCACCCCCAAGCGACTCACGGCTCTTGGTAAGCTCGGCGCGCGCTTCCTCGAGGGCGCGCTCTCCGGCGGCCAGTTCTTCAGCTCTCGCACTGGCCTTCGCCTCGATCTCGCCGCGCTCCTGGTCGAGCGCCTCCAAGTCCGTATCGAGCCGCCCGCGGGCTTCCTCCGTCTCCTGCTCTTGAGCGGCAACTTCCTCCAACTGCTCGTCGGCGAGCCTTCGCAGCGTTTCCCGCTCGGCCTCGATCACGTCCTTGTCGCTATCGATCTTGCCGAGCGCTTCCTCCAGCGCGCGCTCGCGGCCGGCGAGCTTGTCCGATTCGGCAGCCAGTTCTTGCCTCTCGCGCGCGAGTTCCTTGTTGTCTTCCTCGAGGCGACCATTCGCCTCCGCCATGGCACGATCGTGCTCGACGAGTTCCTGAGCTTTCGCGTCGGTTTGCACCTGCAACTCTTGCAGCTCTCCCTCGAGTACCTCACGACTCTTGGCAAGCTCTGCGCGTGCCTCCTCGAGGCCACGTTCCCCGGCGGTCAGTTCTTCCGCACGTGCTTTGGCCTTCTCTTCCACTTCGAGCCGCTCTTGCTCGAGTGCCTCCAAGTCTCCGTCGAGTTGACCGCGGGCCTCTTCCGTAGCCTTCTCTTGGACCGCAATTTCCTCGAGTTGCTCATCGGCCAACCGGCGGAGCGTCTCCCGCTCGGTCTCGATCACCCCTTCGTCGCTATCGATCTTGGCGCGCGCCTCTTCCAGGCCGCGCTCACGGCCGGCCACGTCCTCGGTCGCCTTATCCAGCTCTTGTCGTTCGCGCTCGAGTTCTTTGTTGTTCTCCTCTATGCGGCTGCTGGCTTCCGCCATTGTGCGATCATGCTCGGCGAACTCCTCCGTTTTCGCGGCGGTCCGCGCCTCCAGGTCTTGCAGCTCGCCCTCGAGCACCTTACGGCTCTCGGCAAACTCCACGCGTGCCTCTTCGAGAGCACGCTCTCCGCCGGCCACCTGGTCGGCTCGTGCCTGGGCCTTCGCTTCTACTTCCGCGCGCTCTTGCTCGAGAGCCTCGAGATCCTTGTCGAGTCGGCCGCGAGCCTGCTCGATTTCTTGCTCTTGCGCCGCGACCTCCTCCAACTGCTCATCGGCCAGCTTTCGCAGCGTTTCGCGCTCGGCTTCGATCACTTCGTTGTCGCTCTCGAGCTTGCTACGCGCCTCCTCCACGCTTCGCTCACGACCGGCCAGCTTCTCGGACTCCGCGTCGGTCTGCTCGCGAAGCGCCTGCCGTTCACGCTCCAGTTCGCTGTTGGCCTTTTCGATCCGGTCGTCGGTGTCCGCAATCGCGCGTTCGCGCTCCGCGAGCTCTTCGGTCTTCGCCGTAGTCTGCGCCTGTAGCTCTTGCAGCTCGCCCTCGAGCGCCTCACGGCGCGTGGCAAGCTCGGCTCGCGCCTCCGCGAGCGCGCGCTCGCCTTTGGCCAGCTCTTCGGCTCGCGCCTTGGCCTCTTCCTCCACCTCGCTGCGCTCCTGCTCGAGCGCCTCGAGATCCTTGTCGAGCTGGCTGCGAGCCTCCTCCATTTCCTGTTCGTGAGCGCCGACCTCTTCCAACTGCTCGTCGGCCAGCTTTCGCAGCGCCTCGCGCTCGACATCGAGCTCCTTGCGGCCATTCTCCAGTCCCGCGTGCGCCTCATCCGCGGAACGCTCGCGTCCGGCCAGCTTCTCCTCGCGCTCGGTGATCTTCGCTTCGAGTTCCTGCCGTTCGCTCGCCAGCGCTTTACTGCCCTTCTCCAGTCGTTCGTGTTCCTCGCCCAGCGCGCGCTCCCGGCTGCTAAGCTCTTCGTTCTTCGCGGTGGTCTGCGCTCCCCATTCCTGCCGCTCACCGTCGAGCGCCTCACGGGTCTTCGCGATCTCCGCTTGCGTCTTCTCGAGTGCACGCTCACCACCGGTCAGCGCTTCATCTCGCGCCTTGGCCTCATCCTCCAGGGCCTTGCGCTCTTGCGTGAGCGTTTCCTGTTCCTTGACGAGCTGGCCGCGGGTCTCCTCGATCGCCAGCTCCTGAGCGGACACCTCTTCCAGCTGCTCGTCAGCCAGCTTTCGCAACGCTTCGCGCTCATGCTCGATGACTTCGGAGTCTTTCTCGAGCTTGCTGCGTGCCTCCTGAATGGAGCGCTCACGGCCGGCCAGCTTCTCCGTCTGCCCGGCGGCCTCTTCCTCGAGGGCCTGCCGCTTCTTCTCGAGTGCTTCTGTATCTTTCTGGAACTGGACGCGCGCCTCGGCCATGGCGCGCTCCTGCCCGGCAATTTCTTCCGACTGAGCATTGACCCGTTCCCACAGATCCTTGCTCTCTTGCTCGATCGCCTTGCGCTCTTCCTCGATTCGCTTACTCGCCTCCGTAGAGGCGCGCTCGCGACCCGCCAGCTCTTCGATTCGGGCCGTGGTACTGCGCTTCGATTCCTCGCGCTCACGTTCGAGCGCCTTGGTGTCTTTTTCAAGCTGCCTGCGGGCCTTGACCAAGGCACGTTCGCGGCCGGCCAGCTTCTCGGTTCGCGCACTAGCCTGCGCCCACAGCTCCTGCTTCTCGTCTTCGAGTCCCTTCTTGTCTTTCTCGAGTTGGCCACTACCCTCCGCAAGGGCCCGCTCGTGGCCGGTGAGAGCCTCCGTCTGCGCTTTGGCCTGCTGGTCGAAATCCCGGCGCTCACTCTCTATAGCCGCACGACTCTTCTCGGCCTCTGCAAGCCCCGCCTCGAGATCGTGCTCACGGCGAACCACGTCTTCGGCTCGCGCCTTTATCTCTTCCTCGAGTCCGTCTTTCTTACGCTGGAGCTCCTCGCTATCCGCGTCGAGCTTGCCTCGAGCCTCGGCGACGGTCTGCTCGTGCGCAGCAACTGTTTGCGCCAATTCCTTCCGGCTTTGGTCGAGGGCCAGGCGCTCTTCTTGCAGTTTGCCGCGCGCCTCCTCGATGGTGCTCTCACTCTTGGCCAGCTCCTCCTCACGCACACGGGCCTTTTCCTGAATCTCCCTGCGCTCGCGCTCGAGGGCCAGACTCTCCTTCTTGAGCTGGTCACGGACCTCCTTCAGGTCCTTTTCCCGGCTGTCCAGCTTCTCCGCTCGCGCGCTGGACTTGGTCTGCAGATCCTGCCGGTCCTGCTCTATCGCCTTCTTCTCTTTCTCTAGCCGGCTCCTCGCGCCCGTCAGGTTGCGCTCACCGTCGGCCAGCTCTTCGCCGCGCTTCGCGGCCTGGTTCTTCAACTTGGTGCGATCACGTTCGAGTGCTTCGCGATCCTTCTCGATGTGCGCAAGCTTCTCCGCTACGGCTTTTTCGCGGCCGGCAAGTTCTTCCTTTTGCGCCTTGGCTCCCGCTTCCAGTTCCTGCCGCCCTTGGGCAAGGGCCTTGGTATCCTTCTCGAGCTGGACGCTTGCCTTCTCGAGGGCGCTCTCACGACCGCCAAGCTTCTCCTGGCGTCCACTGGACTGCTGCTGGAACTCCTTGCGCTCCGCTTCGAGCGCCTTGCTGTCCTTCTCGAGCTGGACGCGCGCCTCCTCCATGAGGCGCTCGCGGCCGGCCAACTCTTCCTTCCGGTCGGCGGCGAGCTTCTTTAGATCCTGGCGTTCCCGCTCGAGCGCTTTGCCCCCTTTCTCGAGCTTGCTCCGCTCTTCTGCCAAAACGCGATCTCGGCCGACCAGCTCGTCCGTTTGCGCCTTGGTCTGCGCCTCGAGGTCCCGCCGTTCCTTCTCGAGCGCCTTGGCGTCCTTGTCGAGCTGACCGCGGGATTTCCCCAAATCCCGCTCCCGACTGTCGAGCTTCTCACCGCGCTCGATCGCCTGCTTCTCGAAAGACTCACGCTCCTCCGTCAGCGCGTCACGCTCCTTGGTAAGCTCCGCATGCCCGGCATCAGTAACGCGCTCGCGCTCATCCAGGCCTGTCATCCGCGCGCGGGCCTGCTCCTCGATGTCCTTTCGCTCGCCGTCGAGCACAGTGAGGTCTTTGTCGAGTTGGGCACGCGACGCCTCCAGGGCGCGCTCACGGCCGGCCAGTTCCTCTGATTGCGCTTTGGCTTGCGCCTGCTGGTCTTCCCGCTCGCGATCCAATCCTCGATTTTCTTGATCGAGTCGATTTCGGGCGCCCACCAGGGCGCGCTCGCGGCCGGCTAGCTCTTCCGCTTGCGAATCGGCCTTCGCCTGCGCCTCTGCCTGTCCACGCTCGAATGTCTCGTGATCTTTCTCGAATTGGACGGCCGCTTCCGACAGGGTGA
>PIVZ01000176.1 GCA_003354045.1 bacterium | reverse complement strand
AGGCGCGCAAGATCGCGCGCACGCAGGCCGGCCACGTACTGCTTCCCTCTGCCCGGCAGATCCTGCGCAAGGTGGAGGAGGCACGCGCCGTCGTCTCCGACTTCGAGAGCCTCGGCCGCGGACGCGTCTCGATAGGAGCCGGCGGGGCGATCTGCAGCCACGTCTTGCCCGAGCTTCTTCGCGAGTTCTCGGAACGCTTCGCCAAGATCGAAGTGCACGTCATCTCGGGCTTCTCGAGAGAGACGCTCACCCGAACCGTTGACGGCACCATCGACTTCGGACTGCTGGTGTTGCCGATCGAGCACTCCGCCGTTATCACCACCGAGCTCGGACGCGATGAGCTATTCGCCATAGCGCCCAAGGGTCACCCGTGGGAGAAGCGCGAGCGCATCCGCCCGCGCGACTTCGTACGTCAGAAGCTCGTCACAGCCGAGCACACGAGCGAGACCTATCGTATCCTGGAACGCTTTCTCCTCGAGGCAGGCGTATTCCCGTCGGTTGCCATGGAAATCAACGACCTGGAGGCTGTAAAGAGAATGGTCGCCGTCGGCCTCGGCGTCTCCGTCGTAGCCCGCTGGACGGTCAAAGAGGAAGAAGCGCGCGGCGACCTCGTCGTGCGGCCGCTCAGCGGCGGCGGCATCTATCGTACCTGGGGCATGGTGCGCCGGGCCGACGATACGCCTACCGCCTCACAGCGAGGCTTCATGAACGTGTGCACCTCTCTGTTCCCACGTCTGATCAATTAGCCGGGACTGGATCGGCAAAGCGACACGGGCGCGCAGCGGTTGTCGCCGGTAGAGGAACGGGGGGCACAGCCCTTTTTCACGCTTTACCGGCGTTGCCGGCGATTTGAAGCGAGCACCTACTCCCGCAAGAGCACGTCGGCGCCGAGCCGCATGGTTTGCAGAAGCTTGCGCAGGCGCGCGCTTTTCTGCGTGCGCGCCCTCAATACGACGATGGCCTTGCGCTGAAGCCGGTAGCGGTCGAGCTTTTTCGCCTCAGGCTTGGCGCCGGCGCCCGCGGCCTGCTCGAGCGGCTCCCACAGGCTCTCGAGCGGGTGTCCCCAAATCTCGAGATCGGCCGGATCGAGCCGTGCGATCATATCCTGGCAGAGCCGTAAGCGAGCCGGATCGCTGGCAATCTCGGCAGCCCACTTGTGTATGGACTCAGTGCTCGGCCGGCTGTGCTTGGCAACCCCTATGGGATCGCCCAAGCCCTTTTCAACGTGCTGGTGGCTCCCGTAGTCGATCGCGGAAGACTCGTGCGGTACTTCGAGGAACTCGAAGATCTCCCTCATCATGGTCTCGGGATCGGCGACCAGCTTCTCGTATACGACTTGGTAGACCGGCGTTTTGCGCTCGCGCAGGAACTTGGCAAGCGCCGGTACGTAGCGCTCCAAGATCGGATTGTAGTCGTGGGCGGCCTGGTAGTCGCTGTCGAAGAAAGACTCGGCATAGGAGCTGAAGACGGCGAGCGGGTGGCGCGTCAGCACCACGTACTTCGCCCGCGGGTATATCCTGGCCATGAAATCGAGGATCAACCCATTGGCAGGCGTCTTGTCCAGAAAGTAGCTCTTCTCTGGCTGTGTCGAGAGCATCCTCAGGTAGAGCGTGTCCGTGTAGGCCCTGCACGCGTCTATGTAGTCCTGCTCGCCACCAGGCAGGTCCTCGACGAACTCACGGATCGATCCGGCCGCCAGCACGTGGTCGTAAGGCGCCTTGTCTACATTTTCGTAGTAGCCAAGATGGGCCAGCGGCGTGAGCATGTGAGGCTCGGGGCGGCCGTAGACGAGGGAGTGGGAACCGATCATCCGCGCCAGCATGGTCGAGCCCGAGCGCGGCGAGCCAATTACGAATACTACTTTCTCTTCCATGGAGCCGGACATATTAACAGAAACGCCTCTCGAGTCTCGCGGATGAGCCTCCACCCAGCACCTCGCTAACGGGCCCCTGCCCCATCCCGATCACAGATGGGCCTCTATCCAGTCCCACATCGCCGTGAGAACCTCATCCCGATTGGTCTCGTTGAACATCTCGTGACGGCCGCCCGGGTAGACCTGGCAGGTCAGCTCAGGGCTCGCGGAGCCCTCCAGGTAGAGCTGGGCCCCCTCGCGGCTACACAGCACATCGGCATCACCGTGGATGAGAAGCAACGGCCGGTTGATCTCGCCGGCGCGGCCGACGATCACCCCCAGGCCATCGGCGAGCCGGTCGAGCAGGCGGTCGGTCACCCGCTCGCGCAACACCAGCGGATCGCTCAGGTACTGCTCCCACACTTTCGGGTCCTTGCTCAGGCGCGTCGGGTCTATGCGCCCTCTCTCCTCCGGGGGCAGGATCGGCACGATGGCGGGCCCCGAAAGGATCACGAAATCGGGCGCCAGGGGTTTCTCGAGCAGGTAGGCCGTGACGATCAGGCCGCCCATGGAGTGGCCCAGGAGAAACAGCGGAAGCCCGGGATACTCGCCGGCGACCTTGCCGTGGAAGACCTCGAGATCGTCGAGAAAGTCGCTGAAACGCTCTATGGAGCCGGTCACCCCACCGGAGCGTCCGTGCCCCTGCTGGTCAAGGGCACAAACCACAATCCCCCTCTCGGCCAGAAATGCTGCTACGTGGCCGTATCGGCCGCCGTGCTCCCCGAGGCCGTGGACCAGGACCATGACGGCCCGTGGCGGGCCGGACGGGGCCCACGTGCGGCGAAATAACTCCCATCTCCCAGCGCCCTTGAAAACGCCCGTAGTTGGCTGCATGCGGCCCCTATACGCGAAGCCCGGCCGCGAGTCGAAGCCGCAGCGGGGGCGGCGCCCGCTACCCGTATCGAGCCGCCGAGGCGGGGGACTCCCGTCTCCCCCCGGATCACCTCCAGGAAACCTCCCTTAGCGCGGTCTCAGTCCGAAACTGTCCCGATTCGAGAATCTTTGCCGAAACTGTTGACGATCACGCCCGCGTTGGGGTAGAAGCACCCTTCTGGCCTGGCCGAGGTCAGCGAAATAGGCTGAGGGGACTATAAACAACAATGATTGAGTCGGCTATAATCGTAACCAGCTTTCTACTGCTTGGGTGGCTCTTCCCGGAAACGTAAACGTCTCTGCCCACGACAGAACGCCACCCCCCGGATAGCGGCCGCGGCCTCAGGCACCGCGGCCGTTTCTTTGTTCGTTCTCAGTTTTTCGCAACGACCAACTGAGAGAGGATTCCTAGTGGATTGTCGGGCCGCCATCACCGCCGAAGCGTCGCCGCTGCAACCGCTTCAGACGCCAGCGTAGATAACGCCTTCGCAGGTCGTTCACGCTGGGCAACGCGGAAACGCCGAGCCCGCTCACGCCCCACCACCGCAGGTAGGCGTATCCGATGACCATCCCACCGAGGTGCGCCGCATGGGCGATGCCGCTACCTGAAGCCTCTATGGTCTGGATGAATTGTAAGATGATGAGGAAGACAACCAGATGGCGAACGCGCACCGGGAAGGTAAAGAAGAGCAGCACCTCGCGATTTGGAAACCACATGCCGTAGGCCATCAAGACACCGAAGATGGCTCCCGAGGCCCCGATGGTAGGTATCGAGGTGCCCCAGCGAGCCAACGTGAACAACAACCCACCGCCGATCCCGCACACGAAGTAGTACTTGAGAAAGAAGTTCGCACCCCAGCGTTCCTCCAACTCGGAGCCGAACATCCACAGCCACAGGCAGTTGAAAGCCAGGTGCCACACACCGCCGTGCAGGAACTGGTAGGAGAACAGGCGCCATAGCTCGAGCTTGGCGACCAAGGACGGGACCAGCGCGAAGGCCGAGATCAAGTTGTTGCCGGCCAAGACCTGCAGCACGTAGATCGCGACATTGGCAACGAGCAGGCCCTTGACCGCGGCTGGGACGGGCCCGGGAGGGCCGAGTCTCACTCCACCGAAACCCGGCCCGGCACCATGGCCCCACTGGCTGCGGGCCGGCCTCACGGCGCCCTCGCTATAAGTAGGTCAGCCACTCGCTGTAGACCGGCCGCTTGCCACGAATGATGGCGAAGTACTCCTCCTGCAGCCGTTTCGTGACCGGTCCGGGCTTGCCGGCACCTATGACCCTGTCATCAAGAGAGGCCACTGGCGTGACTTCGGCGGCCGTCCCGGTGAAGAAGGCCTCGTCGGCAATATAGACCTCGTCGCGAGTGAAGCGTTCCTCGACGACCTTCACACCCTGATCGCCCAAGATGTCGATGGCCGAGTTACGGGTGATGCCCTCGAGCACGGTGGCGATCGGCGGCGTCTTGACCTTGCCGTCGCGCACTATGAAGAGGTTCTCGCCGCAGCCTTCGGCCGCGTAGCCATCAACGTCGAGCAGCAGCGCCTCCTGGTAGCCGGCTTTTTGGGCCTCGACGCTGGCCATGATCGAGTTCACGTAGTGACCACAGGCCTTGGCCTTCGTCATGAACGTGTTGACGTGGTAGCGCTGGTAGGTGGAGGTGCACACGCGGATGCCATTGGCCAGCCCATCGTCTCCGAGGTACGCGCCCCACGGCCACACCGCAACACTCAGGTGAATAGGGTTCTCGCTGGTCGCACCAAGCCCCATCTGGCCCGCAGCAACGTAGACGAGCGGCCGTATGTAGCACTCCTCGAGCTCGTTGGCGCGGATCGTCTCCAGGCAGATATCGAGCATGGGATCGACGTCGTACGGGCAGTCGATCCCGAGTATCCGGCACGACTGCCAAAGCCGCATCAGGTGTTCGCGCAGACGAAAGACCGCGGAGCGGCCATCCTCGCACTTGTAGCAGCGAATGCCTTCGAAGGCCCCGACGCCATAGTGGAGCGTGTGGGTGAGCACATGCACGTTGGCCTCGTCCCAGGGCACGAGGTCGCCGTTCATCCAGATGAATTTAGCCTTTTCCACGTTTCAACTCGTACAGTCCTAACGGTTCCACGTCAAAGCGCGGGCGGCGCGAAGTAGCGCTCGTAGAGCGCCCTCACCTCCTCCCGCGTCTCATCATAGACGGCCAGCAATTCGCCGCCCGGGTCGGCACCCGAGAAGCCCATGCGGACCGCAAGCGGCGCCAGCGCCTTGGCATCCGTGCCCAGTTCCTCGACCGGCCGGTCGCGCTCGAGCCTCATGCGGGCCTCCAGCCGCCGCAGGAAGCCGTAGGCCTCGCGCAACTTGTCGGCATGGCCGGCCTCGAGCGCCCCTATCGCGCGCAGTCCCACGATTGCCTCTACCGTGTCGCGCTCACGGACCTCGGGATGCTCCGCACCGTGGCTCAGCTGCAGCATCTGCACGACGAACTCGATGTCCACGATCCCTCCACGCCCGGTCTTTATGTTGGTTCGCCCGCGCCCTTCTTTGGCAAGCTCTTTCTCGAGACGGCGACGCAGGCCGGCGATCTCGGTCACGCCGGCATCGTCCAGTCCCTGTCCATAGACGGTGCGGGAGACGGCCGATTCAATGGCCGTGGTGAGCTCCGTGTCGCCGTAGATGACGCGCGCGCGGATAAGCGCTTGGCGCTCCCACAGATCGGCCTCACCGTCGTGATAGGCCGCAAAGCGCTCCATCGACACCACCAGCGGACCGCTTTGCCCGGAAGGCCGCAGCCGCGCGTCCACCTCGTAGGCCACGCCGTCGGCAGTTCTGGTGGTAAGCAGACCGATCGTCTTGTGCACCCAACGCGTTGCCAGCACGTGGGCATCGGCATCGTAGCCACCGCGGCCGCTGTCATAGACGAAGATCAGGTCGAGATCGGAGCCGTACGACATCTCGCGGGCACCCATCTTGCCCATGGCTATCACGCCCAGGCGCACCCGCTCCCAGGGGCCGCTGAAGCGACCGCTGGCCAACGAGTGCCCGAGCTTCACCGCGCGCACCAGGCACACTTCGGCTAGCAAGCTGAGGCTGTGGTGGACGCGGTCCGGTTCCACGGTCCCGGATAGATCGTTGAGTCCGATCCGCACCAGCTCAGCGGTGCGGAAACGGCGGAGCGCCGCGAGTATTGCCTCCTCATCGCCGGGATCGGCGGAGAGGGCCTCACCAAGCGAAGCATCGAGCTGCTCTCCAGTGGTGTCGGTAGCCGTCTGCTCGGAGTGGACCAGGGAGTCGAGAAGTTCCGGCCGTCCCGCCAGCCGGGCGGCCAGATAGGGGCTGCTGGCAAAGAGCGACACCAGAATCTCCATGGTCTTGGGTGAGCCGCTGAGCAGCGCCAGATAGCTGGTGTGGGCGCCGATGCGGATCAAGAACTCGACGAGACGATCGAGCGCCGTCTCCGGATCCGACGAAGATGCCACCGCGCGCACCAACGATGGAGTGAGCGCCTCCACCGCGCGCCTTCGTTGCGGGCTGGCCGGCCCCTGGGAAGGCCCGCCATAGATGCGCACGAGATTGCGTGCGGCGTGCCGGCCATCAGGAAAGCCCAGCTCCTCGAGTAGGGTGGCGGCCTCGTCGAGACGGCCATCGGCCAGGTGTCCGAGCAAGGCCAATCCGCGCACGTCGCTGCTGCGCGGCCGCTCCTCTTCACCGGGACGCAGCTCGAGAAAACGAACGAAGGCCTGGTAGACCGCGGTCGTGTAGCGCGACCAATCGCGCTCGAAGGCCTCCACCTCTTCGCAATCGGCCGGAGCCCCGCGCTCTCCGCGGCCGTATCCCAAGCGGCGCGCGAGCCAACGAATGCCCTGGCGATCCGGGGGCAGTGTCTGGGTCTGGCGCTTCTCCTCTATTTGCACTGCATGCTCGACATTACGTAGAAACGCGTAGGCCTCGCGCAACGTGCTGGCCTCTTCGCCCGCTATCAACCCACCGGCCTCGAGGCGCGCCAGCCCGGCCATGGTCCCCTGCGCGCGCAGTTCGGGCTGATGGCCGCCGTGAATCAGCTGCAACGTCTGGACTACGAACTCCAGCTCGCGAATCCCGCCGCGGCCGATCTTGACGTTGCGCGTACCCGGTTTGAGCATCGCCAGCTCCGCATCGATGCGGTCCTTCATGCTGCGTAGATCTTCGACGGCCTGGTAGTCGAGGTGACGGCGAAAGACGAAGGGTTGAATTTGCTCGATGAAGCTCTCGCCCACGGCCAGGTCACCGGCCACGGGCCGGGCCTTGGCCAACGCCACCCTCTCCCAGGTATCTCCCCACCCCTCGTAGTACTGCAGCGCATTCTCGACGGAGTTGACCATCGGCCCGTTGTAGCCTTCGGGACGCAGGCGCAGATCCACACGGAAGACGTGTCCGTCGGCAGTGGGTTCCCCTATTGCCTTGGTGACACTCGCGGCCAGCGTGGTGAAGAACTCGCGCGCCGCCGGAGAGCCCTTGCCGACGCGGTCGTGCTCGTAGAGATAGACAAGGTCGATGTCGGAGCTGTAGTTGAGCTCGCCGCCGCCGAGCTTGCCCAGGCCCAAGACGACAAAGCCGACTGGCCGCCCCTCCTCGTCCACTGCGTCGCCCGAGCGCGCCGCCTGCCGCCGGCGCAGGTGGGCGACCGCGACCGAGACCGTCACCTCGGCAAGCCGGGTCAGCGCGCCAAGCGTTTCGCCGAGAACTGCAAGCCCGAGAAGATCGCGCGCGCCAATGCGGTACATCTCTTCTGCGGCCAGGCGGCGCAGCGCCCTGTGCAACTCCTCCGTCTCCGCACGCTCCGGTAAGTCGATGCGCGCCGCCAACTCCTCACGCGTGGGGTCGGACTCGGCGTAGGCTCGTGCGGCCTCGGGCCAACGTGGGCCGAGCGCCACCAGATAGCGGCTGAGAGCGGGACTGGAACCACAGACCGTGGCAAGCTCGTCGAGCGTTGACTCTGGCCAGGCCAGGAGTACGTCGGCGCCAGCGGCCTCCGCCATGCGTTCGAGAGCCGCGAGGGCATGAGTGGAGGAAGGCGAAGCTTCGACCGCACGAACCAACGCCCCACCCCACGCCGATTGTACAGTGGCACCGAGCGTGGCGAGCAGAGCAAGTGAACCTGACTGCTTGGTAGGGTGCGGCAAGCACGAAATGGTAGCACCGCGCCGTCGCTAAAGCAGGCGCAGGATCGCCGCGGTGCTACCTTTCTTACGAGATCTAGAGGTTCTCTAGAGCGCGTCCTTCAAAGCCGGTGCCGGCTTGAAGCCAACCGTCTTGCTGGCCGGAATCTCGATCTCCTCTCCGGTGCGTGGATTGCGCCCGGTTCTCGCTTTGCGTTTGCGAACGGTAAAGGTGCCAAACCCCGACAGAGCCAGGCGCCGTTCCTTCTTGATGCCCTTGATGATGCCGTTAACGGTGGCGTCCACCGCCGCGGCCGCGCCGCGCTTCGATAATCCTGTCGCAGCTGCGACCGCTTCTACGATATCCGCTTTCGTCATCACTGCCTCCTTCGTTGCATCAACCCGCAGACGGGAGCACCAATCGCCCCCCGCCAACGCGCCGCCACAATGGCGCAACGTCGATTAACTATGCGGCCGAGGAGGGCCGGGTGTCAAGAAATCCGAGACGCCTGTCCCGAGATTCCAGCTAGGAACTGGCGAATACGCACACCCGTAGCATCAAAGACCGCATTG
>PIVZ01001656.1 GCA_003354045.1 bacterium | reverse complement strand
GATCTCTTCGTCAAGGAGATGGAGTCCTACCGTGCCAAGGCCGCGACGCTCGCGTTCTACAACTTGCCGCCGGAGGACGGCTCGCGACCCGGCTACTACTACGTCAATACCTACGCGCCGCAGGAGCGCCTGCGGTTTACGCTGGAGGCACTGACCTACCACGAAGCCGTCCCGGGCCACCACCTGCAAATGGCGCTCGATCAGGAAAACACGACCTTGCCGAAGTTCCGCCGATACGCTCGTTTCACCGCCTACGAAGAAGGCTGGGCGCTCTATGCCGAGAAGCTCGGATACGAGATCGGCGGGTACGAAGACCCGCACCAGCGCTATGGCCAACTGAACTTCGAGATGTGGCGCGCGTGCCGGTTGGTCGTCGACACGGGCATCCACACCAAGGGATGGACTCGACAACAGGCGATCGACTACATCGCCGCCAACTCTAGCTTGGCGCTGCACAACATCGAGGCCGAGGTCGACCGCTACATCAACTGGCCCGGTCAGGCACT
>PIVZ01001655.1 GCA_003354045.1 bacterium | reverse complement strand
GACTACAAGTCGTTTCGGGAATCACACGTGACCGCACAGACAAGCCAACCGGGGGCATCGGATGAAGGGCTGAGCCGGAACGGGGAACCCTCGCCCCGCGCCGAAAGCCTCTTCATCTCGGATTGCCATCTCTGCGCCGACGAATCGGCTGCCGATCGTGCGCGCCAGGAGCGTGTCTGTCGCTTTCTGCACGCGATCGACCCGGCGACGACGCACTTATATATTGTGGGGGATCTGTTCGACTTCTGGTTCAGCTACGGCTCGGCCATTCCCCGCCGGGGTTTCCAGGTGCTGGCTGAGCTCGCCGTTCTCCGGCGCCGCGGTCTGCCCGTCACCTTCATCGCCGGCAATCACGACTACTGGGCGCTCCCTTTCCTGCAGCAGGAACTCGGCTGCGAGGTCAGTTCGGGAATGCTCAGGCGCACCCTGTACGGTCGCCGGTCCCTGATCGACCACGGGGACGGCCTCGGCTCGAGCGAACTCGGCTACAACCTGCTGAAGCGGGC
>PIVZ01001654.1 GCA_003354045.1 bacterium | reverse complement strand
ACGGGAAGCAGAAAAGGCGAAGCCGCGCCTGCCGCTGTGGTTTGTTGAAGGCGATCCAACGCCCGTTGTCGTCTTTCTTCACGGCCTCATCATAACCAGACGAGTGGCGGTGATCTACCCCTACGGGATAGGATGACCGTCGGCGATTCAAGGGGGACGCTACCGGCGCGAACAAGGAGATCGACGATGAACGGACTGTGGCGCGACCTCCGTTACGGCGCCTTGGGCTTCGTCAGGAAGCCGGTCTTTACGCTCGCGGCCCTGGCCTCCCTGGTCCTGGGTATCGGCACCAACACGGCCCTCTTCACCCTCTTCGACGCCCTTTTTCTGCGACCGCTGCCGGTCGAGGAACCGGCGAGGCTGGTGGGAGTCTTCCAGACCCTACGCAACGAGGCCGGCGAGTACGCGGGCGAACGCCGCCTCTCCTACCCTAACTACCTCGACTACCGCGAGCGCAGCCAGGCGTTTCAGGACCTTGCTCTCGTGCACATGTGGAAGGTCAACCT
>PIVZ01000175.1 GCA_003354045.1 bacterium | reverse complement strand
AATCGACGAGCCCGGGGTACGCCTCGCCAAGGTAGTCCAGCTGTCCGCCAAAGCCGGTGATGATGATCGGGACGCCGAGACTCGCGGCATCGAAGGCGCCGATCCCCCAGCCTTCAGATCGCGTAAGCGACACGTAGGCGTCCCCGTTTGCGTGCAGGGCAGGCACTCCCGCATGCGAGATGGATTTGCTGATGAGCTTGACCGGCGCGGTGTTCGGGTACTTGGCGATCGCTCTTGCAGCGGTCCGCCGGGAGGGCGGGTACCGCCCGAAAATTCTGCGGGTGAAGGGGCCGCGTGGGCGGGTGAAGTCCTCCGGCGAAGTCTTGATGACAAGCTCGACATCGTCTTCGCGACCGAAGGCACGTAGGTATGCGTCGAGGGTCAGATCCATTGCCTTGCGAGGGGTCCAGGCGTTGATGGAGTAGAAGTTGAACGGCTCTCCCGCTCGCTCGGGCCGCTCCGGGAGATCAACGGGAAGATCCATACAGGGGTGGGGAAGAAGCGCGACAGGGATGCCCGGGCCTGCACGAGAAAAGAGATCGCGGTTCCACTCGCACGGAACGAGTAGGCCGTCGACCGTCGACAATAGCGAGGGCCAGCTTGCCGGCAGGCGAGTAGTCTCCCAGACTGTGCTCCCGAGTATGTTGGGTGGCGCTCCCGGACCGGCGCGAAGTTCGTCGCACCAACGGGGGTAATACTCGGGCACGGTGTGGATGATCACCGTGTCATAATCTACCTGCGCGTTGCAGTGGGGTGCGAGCTCGTCGGCATCCGGCAGTGAGCGACCTCGAAAAGGCTCGTACCCGAGCTGCCATCCCATCCCGGGAATCATCGGTGTCCATGTCAGTGGAATCCCCAGACGGATGAGCCCCTGCATGACCCGACGCCCGGCGACGCCATAGCCGGAATGGTCGTGGAGCGAGATGTAGCGCACGCCGCTCACGCCTGGCCCTCGAGGGCCGCGGAGACCGCCGTCCAGAGTGCCGCCGGGCCGTAGCGCTCACCAACGATCTGGCGCCCGTTCGTGGCCAGGCGCCGCGCTTCGACGGGGTTCTCCAGAAGCTCCCGGCAGGCGGAAGCAAATTCATCGGCAGCGTCAGCAATTCTGAGCTCGCTGCCATCGCTGATTGCGAGCCCCTCGGCTCCGAGAGAGGTGCTGACGACTGGTCGTGCGTGAGCGAGGGCTTCAAGGAGCTTGATGCGGGTCCCGCCGCCAGCTCTCAGCGGAACCACGCACAGATCTGCCTCCGCGTATTGCGGTCCGAGGGATTGGACATAGCCTCTCCAATCCACCGCCGGATGCTCGGCGATCGCTTGCATGGACTTCGGCGTCCCCTTGCCGACAATGCGGAACTGCACGGGACGTTCCAGTGTTCGCGCTAGAACAGGCAGAACAGATTCGAGCATCCATTCCGCTGCGTCGAAGTTGGGCAGATAGGACAGACTACCGATGAACAGAACAACCCAAGGGGCAGTGGCACCACTGTGAGGCTCACTGGCTTTTGCTTCAGCGCCGCTGGCGGCAGCGGGGGCGGCGATGGCGGGAAGTTCGACGGCGTTTGGAACCACCGCGGCTCGGACTCCGGTGGCCGACTCGAGTCGCCCGGCCTCGACGTCCGAACACAGCCAGACTCCATCCACCTCCCGGAGCTCCTGCGCCTCCCGTCCACGATAGTGCTCGGCCTGGACGCGCAGCGCCGCTGCTGCTCTCCTCTCGCCCCGATCGGCATGCAGCGCGGCCAGCCGCTCTCGGGTGTGCGACTCCATTTCATCGAGGTCTACGATCAAGCGTGCCTCGGGCGCAATTCGGGTGCGAAGGTCAAGCCCCGCTTGCAGGAGACAGTGGCGAAACGAGAATACGGCCGCGGGAAGCACTCCGGGGAGGGATTGCTGGAGCGCTTCGTGGATTCGCGGTGCCAGGCGCGCGACCTCGCCGTGGCGCCAATACCGGAGACGATGGATCATGCTCGGCTCGAGCAACACGCGCTGCTGGCTGACACAAGGGCTCGCGTACGTGACCGTGGCCGCCCGGGGCTCGAACGCCTGGATCGGGATCACTCGCAAATGGACGCGGTAGCTGCGCGCCAGTGCATGCACCAGTCGGTGGGCTCGCATCGCCAAACCGACTCCACCGGGTGAAGGTGTGATGGGGCTGAGGAAGACGAGATCTGCCAGCACCTGGATCAGCGTCCACGGCCGTGCAGCTGTGAAGCTGGCGATGTGGTAGCTTCGGACGCCGTTCGCGAGTCTCGAACTCCGGCGACCCACCCGCGCCCGATGGACATCTCGGTCATCATTCCTGTCCTCGACGAGGCGGTGTACCTCGACTCGTGCCTGGCTGCCTCGAGCTTGCAGCGTTTCCCGCGTGATCGCTACGAGATCATCGGAGTGTCGGTTTTTCAACCGGCCACGCCTGAGTATCGGTAGGGCCACGTTTGTAGACTGTCAAAATGCCCGGTGCTTCTGTGGAATCGACGGAGGGGACCCCTTGATCACGTCTCGCCTCCCGGGATAACCTTCAACCGACGCGACTCGCCTGCTGCTCATCTCGTGTGGAGCCTGTTAGAAGATGCGAGGAGTTGGCGATTGGCATCGCCCCCGAGCGGCGCGCATAGTGCGATGGCAACCCTTGTCGAATGAACGATCAGATGCACAAGAGAAGCTCCCTTGCTGCCTTCGTCTCCGTAACATTCGTATTTGCCGCGGCCGGCGCTGCACCGGCCGGCGCCCAACGCTCAGTCGAATGCGCGACCGCTCACACTCCGGTCGAGCTGCAGAAATCAACCTACCTTACGGCAAGCGATCTCGCGAGAGCGTACCGAAGTGCGCGAGTCGGCGGCTTTCATGTTCAAGTTGTTCCCGGCCCCGCCCTGGCTGCAAATGCGGACGCGTTGGCGGCGTTTCAGCGCGCAGCGGAGCAGTGGGAAGCATTCTTCCTCGATCCCGTCACTGTCCGTATCGACGCGGACCTTGCTGAACTGGACGACCACAACGTCATCGGCCAGACCGTACCCGTCTCGCTCCTGGCGAACGGCACCGATGTTCGCGATGCGCTTTTGGCCGATGCCGCTGCCGAACCCGACGACGGAATCGTCGCTTTCCTTCCCACCAGCCCCAGCTTCCGCCATCCTCCCGGCATCTATCCAAGTGGTGCGCTGAGCGGGCCAAAAGCCAACTTCAAGGCACTCGGCTTCAGCGGATTGGACGATAAACTCGGCCCGAGCGACGCCACGATAACCTTCAACTCTCACTTCCCGTTCGACTACGACAACAGCGACGGATTGTCCCCGGGTACCAGGGACTTTGAGTCGGTTGCAGCCCACGAAATCGGACATGTCCTCGGCTTTCTGTCTGAAGCGGATGATGTGGACTCCTTCTTGATGGACGGGACTGGCGGTGCATACAGCCCAACGCCGTTCGACCTGTTTCGCTTCCAGGACGGCGGTCCGGAAGATCCCGCCAGTCGCTCGGACTTCGCGGAGTTTCCTCGCACGGTAGACGTGGGAGACGCGGTGAACCTGGATACGATCACACGCGAATCGGCGCTATCGACAGGCCGCTACAACGGTGATGGACGCCAGCCGAGCCATTGGAAGGACGACGTCTTCACGGGGACGCGGCTAGGAATGATGGATCCGACTTTCGATTATGGCGAGGTGTTCGAGATAACCGACAACGACCTCCGTGTCTTCGACGTAATTGGATACGACATCGTTCTCGCTCTGGGCTCGACCACGACCAGCACGATCACTACGAGTTCGTCGACAACGACTACAAGCACTACCACCTCGACTAGCACGACGGTACCGGGGTCGGGACTGACATCCGAGTGCAACATCACCTTCGATGCCGTCACCGAGACCTTGCTGGGAGCGCTGACGTTCAACGTCGATTACGCCAACGCACCGGGCCGCTTCAAAGGCTCTATCGACGATGTCGAATGCATCTCGCCCCAGTGGATTGCCGCATTCATCGACCGCGACGATACCAGTCTGCTCAGCGCCGAGATACTGAGCCAGGATGGCATGGCCGGAAGGGTGGCGACTTGCGTATTCGAAACCACCGGTGTGCCGCATCCACACGTGGCTGATTTTGCTGTCACCGTAGTCGACGCGCACGACATCTTGGCCCTTCCGGTGCTCGACGCCGAGGTGGTAGTCGCTGTGACAAACTGCGCTAACTGCGGCCAGCCGGTGACCAGGGGACCTCAGCCGATGACAACAGATTGTCTCTACATACTGAAGGTCGCGGTCGGGGCGAGGGAATGCAGGCCCGCGTGCATCTGCGATACCGACGGAAGCGGTGAGATATTGACGACGGACGCGCTCCGGTGCCTCCACGAAGCCGTTGGACAACCTGACTCCGAATTGGAGTGTCCCTGCTAACGGTGTCGTAGCGAGCAGCACGGCTCCTGTCCGTGTCCGGGGTTTCCACCTATCTGTCGGAGACCTGAGTCTTGGATCTTCGTTTCTCGAGCGCCGCGAACTCCTCTCTGCAGTACGGCAAGCACTCGGTGAGCGCTTGCTCGACCGTCTTGACCGGCGCGTAGCCGAGGTCGCGCTTGGCATCTTCGATGCTACCGTAGTGGCTGACTGTGATCTTGTCGAGTGCGTGCGGACCTATGAGCGGGGCTTTGAGGCCGAAACGGAAGTGTAGGTGTTCGAAGAGGCTCACGATGGGTGCGATGAGCGCTCTCGGGATGTGGCGTTTCGGAAACGGGATCCCCAGGTCCTCGATGATGGGCCGGAAGAACGAAAACATGTTTTGCGGCTCGTAGTCGTTGATGAAGTAGGTCTTGCCCGACGCCGAGCCTTCGGGTCCGAGGTGATCGGCCGCCAGGAGTTCCCCGTGGACCAGGTTGTCGATGTAGGAGTTGTCCTGCAACGTCTTACCGCTTCCGACGATCACGGTGAACATCCCGCGTGCGACCTGCTTCACGACGGTGTCAAGGAGCACGTTCTCTTCCGGTCCGTAAATGCCGTCGGCGCGAATCGCGCACGTGTGCAGGCCCTGTTCTCCGTTCGCCGCCAGTACGAGCTTTTCTGCGGCGATCTTGGTCTGCGCGTACACACTCTTGGGTTTGCGCGCGTAGGGAGTGTGCTGATTCATCTCCACATTCGGTTTTCCGTCGAAGCAGACGTCCACCGAGCTCGTGTAGACGAAGCGCCGCACACCCTGCTCTCGACTCGCGGAGAGGAGATGCTCGGTGCCGCCAACGTTGATCTTCCACACCGGGTCGGAGTATGCGCGGGTCGCGCTGGAGCCACCGAGTAAAGCGATAGCCGCCGCCGCGTGAAAGACCGTGTCGATTCCCCGGCAGGCGGCCGTCATGCCCGAGAAATCCGTCACGTCGCCCTTGAAACACTCCAAGTTTTCGTGCTCCAAACAAAGCGGCGTGTTGCGCACGAGTGCGCGGACGCGCACTCCGCGCTTGAGCAAGGCATTCACTATGTTCCGTCCGAGGAATCCTGCCGCGCCCGTCACCAAACAATGTTTCATCATCATCACCCGCGTCTGGCCGTGCGCCTGCAAGACAATCGGCTCACGTGAAGGCCTCAGACAAGCGAACCCGGTGCCTGCCCTCGCCCCTCAGCCGACGAGTCGAGTACTCGTCACAGTATGCCCGTTCAGGCTGAGAAACGGCAGGGCGTGCAGCTTGGCCGCCGTGGCGCGGGCACGGGCCCCCGCGCTCATCGGGAAGGTTGGCAGACGAGAATGAGTCGGTCGCGATCCTGGATCGGCCGCCTCTCGCCCGGAGGCGGCGGCTGGTCGGCCTGGGCCCGCAGAACCAGCCGGCCGTGGCGATTCAGGCCCGGACCACGCAGCGGTACATGAAGGAGGACGGAGTCGGTGCATACCTCGCCGGTGACGGTCGGCGAGAACACGATCTCCTCTTGATGGTTCCCTTCGACCGCTCCGCTTCCCAGTGCGAGCACGGCGTCCCGTAGCGCAGTGGCATTAACCGATCTGATCGGGTCGTTGTCGTCTGGTCTGGGCGTCAACATCGTCCACCGGTTGATCTCATCAGGCGTGCACATCACGTTGCCCTTCCGCTGCAATCGCAGGTCCTCGACATTCAAGCACACGCGTAGGGCCATCGTGCACTGGCCATCGGCCGATTCGTCCTGGTCACAGACGGGGTCTCCATCCCGGCAGGTCTGGCGCGTGTGCGGCCAGCCACGGATATCGTGGGCGGGTTTGTTGAGCGGATTCTCCACTGACCACTCCGAATTGCAGTCGAACTTGACGGTTCGTCGACCTGGGATCAGGTCGCCAGAATGTTCGCCGAGGAAGAGTTCACTGAAGTTACAGGTCTGCACCGTCCAGGTATTGTTGGTAGGGTCGCAACATCGCGCCACGGTCGATTTCCCCGTCCCGGCAGCATCGCTGCACTCCGCGGTGGCCGTGGCGCATGCGCCTGAAAGGTGGTCCGAGCAGCGGTACTGCATGGAAGGATCGTTGAAGCCGTTCTTGCTGTACCGAACCGTGTTACGCTTGAGAACGAGGTCGCTTTCCTCCGGGGACGACTCGACTGAGCACACACCCTCGCAGTCGGCGCTCGAGTCGCAGGATTCCCCTTCGTCGTTTCCCGCGAGACACAGGCCGCTATCGACGATGCCGTCGTCGTCGCGGTCGTCCCAGCGAAAGGTCCATGTGACTGGCCGGTCGAAATGGAGCCCGCGGGGTCTGGCGCTGACGGCGACCCCGATGGCGGAACAACAATGACGTACAACGAACTGGCCGGGGGTGAACTCGCCGGGAAGGAACTGGCCCACCGTGTTCTCCGTCAGCGTGATGGGGGTGGGGCCACTCAGGGCACCCGGCGGGATCGTGATTGTCAAATGTCCGGTGTCGCTCATGATAGTGCCGCCGGCCGTACCGAGAACGGGGATTTCGAGCGCCAGTTCCTCCGGTCGGTCGCCACCGATCTCTTCTTGGTCCGTGCCGTCCAGGTTCGCCCGTCGCATTCGGCTGCCGAGGTACGCGGTCCAATAGACTTTCGCGCCCGACGGATCGATACCGAGACCAAGTCCGCGTACCCCGGTGGCGACGTCCTCCACGTTGGCGCCGTCCAGGTCGGCGCGCTGAATCTTGTGGATGCCGGCGTCGTTCACCCAGTACATCCTGCCATCGTTTGCGTCGATCTCGATGCTGTGAGGCCGGCCCTCGATCGTTGCGAGAAGCTGTGCCCCGGTGCCGTTCAGCGCGGCGCGGTACAGATTGCCCGCGTCGGTCCAGTAGAGCCTGCGCGCGGCGACATCGATACCGACGGCGAGTGCATCGGCCAGGCCCGTTGCGAGATCCTCCACACTCGTGCCGTCGACCGCGGCCCGCTGAACTTTCCCGGTTCCACGGTCCGTCCAGTACATCTTGCCGCTATAGTCCAGCGCGATCTGGAAAGGCCGCTCGAGACCGGTGGTCACCAGGTCCTCGACACTGCTTCCGTCCAGGTTCGCCCTCTGGATCTTGTTGCTGCCATCGTCGGTCCAGTAGACCTTGCCCCCCGTGACGTCGACGGCGACTCCGTTCGGATTGTCGAGTCCGATCACGAGATCCACGACGTTGCTGCCGTCGCGGCCGCTACGCCGGATGGAATTGCGCTCGGACCAGTAGATCCTCGGGAACGGCTCGGGTGTGTATGACGAAGCGATGGGCTCGAACCCGAGAGCGATGTACGTTGCATGGCCGGATACCAGGTCCTCGGTGTTCAACCCGTCGAGGTCCGCACGCTGGATCTTGCCGGCGCCATCGTCGGCCCAATACATCTTGCCCGCGCCGGGGTCGAGAACGACGCTGGGAACCCGGGAGAGGCCGGTAACCACCACTTCCGGCGCCGAGCCGTTCAGGTCGGCGCGATGGATCTCGCCGAGGAGATCCTCGGTCCAGTACACCTTGCCGTCGTCGGTATCGAGGGCGATCCCGAAGGGCGCATTCAATCCCGTTGCGAGATCTTCGACGTTGGTTCCGTCGAGATCGGCTCGCTGCACCTTCGACGTTCCGAAGTCGGTCCAGTACACCTTGCTGCCAAGCGGATCCACGGCCACGTCTCCGGCAAAGCTCAAACCGGTGACGACTTCCTCGATGTCGGTGCCGTCGAGATTGGCCCGTTGCACGTTCTGCAGGAGTTGGTCGACCCAGTAGAGCTTGGCGGAGATCGGATCGACGGAAAGCCCCAAAATCGAATGGCTCGTGTCGATGATGTCCTCGACATTCGTGCCGTCGAGGTTGGATCGCCGGATCTTTTGAAGGGCCTGGTCACCCCAGAAGATCTTGCCCCGAGTGCTGTCCACGGCCACGCCGATCTGACCCCCGGGGCTGGTCTGAATGTCCTCGGGAGCGGAGCCGTCGAGGTTGGCCTTCTCCACGCTGCCGGTGTTGAATTCGGTCCAGTAAAGCTTCGTGAACGGCCGGGCACTTTCGCTGGCGCCGATGGCGACGTCGAGCGGAGCGGTCGACGTCAGGCTTTCCACGTTTGAGCCGTCAAGATCAAATTATACCAGCGT
>PIVZ01001653.1 GCA_003354045.1 bacterium | reverse complement strand
CGCTGATGATCGCCTGGCTCTTGATCCTGGGGCCGGCCCCCCTGCCGTTCACCTTGATTATCGAGTGGCCGGCGCTCTTTCTCTACGAGGCCTTCCTGATCTACTTCATCCAGAGGGTTGAGCAGGAACGACCGCCGGCGTTGCCCAATTGGGCGCTCAACGTCCTCGGGCTTGCCTATATGCCGATTCTGTTTCTCGACATGAAGGCCTCGTTCGCCGTCAATCGACCGATGGCGGCGCTGTTGCACCTCATCATGTTCCTGGCGGTGGTGAAGCTCTTTGCGTTGCGTCGCGAGAAGGAGAAGTGGCTGATGGTGATTGCCGCGTTCTTCCTCTTCGTCGGCTCGATGGCGACCAGTACCCACGTGACGGTGGTGCTCTATCTGTTGGGCTTCACGGTCGTCTTTCTCCTCGTCCTGGCGCGTTTCGCCCACCTTCATATGCTGGCGCTTCACCAGCACCGTTCAGCTCACGAGGACCGTGCGAAGAAGGCATCGCAGCCGCTG
>PIVZ01000763.1 GCA_003354045.1 bacterium | reverse complement strand
CGTTTGAGGTCTGGAACACGGTTACGTTCGGATAAGAAGTCGAATGAGTCATCGGCTTCGTGGTCTTGGCTCGTCCAAACGACGCCAGGTTGACAGTGTCCTCCGGGGCCTAATCCCCCAGCGTAGGCTAGCTCTTGCCAGCGGTTCTGATTCCGGAAAGCACTGAAATCCGCTGGCTTGCGCTCATACGAGCTGAGTTCTCAGGGGTTCGATTCCCCCCGCCACCATCCTTCGCTGCTTCAGAACACGGGCGAAGCCGCTGGCCAGAACTCCTCAGGCGAGAAAGTCGCGGGACGTTCTCTCGACGAACCGAGGCAAAGGCTGCCCTTGCCAGGTCCGGCGGGGTCAGAGGACGGACGCTACTGCGTCGCAGAGCCGCTCGATGTTGGCCTCGGTCATTCCCGCGACGTTGATGCGGCCGGAGCCGACGATGTAGATCGCATACTTCTCGCGCAGTGCCGCGACCTGATCCTTGTCGAGTCCCGAGAAGCTGAACATTCCGCGTTGCTCGATGATGGACGAGAAGTCGCGCTCGACGCCCTTGGCGGCCAGCCTGTCTACAAACAACCGGCGCATGCCGTTGATGCGATCGCGCATCTCGGCCACCTCGACCTCCCAATCGGCACGCAGCGCCTCGTCCTGCAGCACCACGGCCACGATGGCGGCCCCGTGTGCCGGAGGGTTCGAGTAGTTCGCTCGAATCACCACCTTCACCTGGCTCATCACCTTACCGACCTGCTCCGCGGTGGCCCCGACGAGGGTGAGCGCTCCGGTCCGCTCCCTGTACAGCGAGAAGTTCTTCGAGAAGCTCGAACAGACCAGCAGTTGATCGACCTTTTCGCAGAGCGCGCGCAGACCCGCGGCGTCCTGGTCGATGCCGTCGGCAAAGCCTTGATACGCGAAGTCCACCAGAGGCAGTACGCCTCGCTCGGCGAGCACCTCGCCGATCTGCGACCACTGCTCGACGCTCGGATCGATTCCCGTCGGGTTGTGGCAACTCGCGTGCAGTAGCGCGACATCGCCGGCCGGTATCCGGCCAAGCGAATCGAGCATCGCACCGAAGTCCAGACCGTTGGTGGCAGGATCGCGGTAGGCGTAGGTCTTCACCTCGACGCCCGCGGCAGTGAACACGGCGGGGTGGTTCGCCCAAGTCGGATCGCTGAGCCAGATCGCGGCGTCGGGGTGCAGCTTGTGCAGGTAGTCGCCCGCCACGCGCAGTCCACCTGTTCCTCCCGGGCAGTGAGCGGTGGCGCCCCGGCCGCCGCTCAGTATCGGGTGGTCCTTTCCGAACACCAGCTCGCGCACGAGGCGGCCGTATGTCGGATCGCCGGGGATGGGCATGTAGGACTTGCTGTTCTCCTCGGTTAGCAGACGACGCTCGGCCTCCTTGACGGTGGCGAGAATGGGCGTCTTTCCGTTGCCGTCCTGGTAGACGCCGACGGACAGGTTGATCTTGTCCGGGTTGGAGTCCTGCTTGAAGGCCTCGGTCAAACCAAGGATCGGGTCCGGAGGAGCAGTCTGTATGGATTCGAACATGATTTTCTCGCGTTTCTTCGTGTCTTGGCCGGCAAGCACGACGTGGCGCTGCGCGGGCGTGTTCCCGAGCGGCGCGGCAGGGCATTTTGGTCTGGTGCCCCGGGTATCGGGCCGGCCTGGCGGCGTCAAACACCCTCTTGCCACACACGGCACGTGGTGTCACCCGCATCACCGGGGCGAGGCCGGCCTCTGGCAGGCCGACGAGTGGAACGGACAGGGGTCGCTCGCCCTCAGGCTCGCGCCTGTTGCTTGAGCCACTCCTTGAAGAGGTTGTCTTCCTCGACCTGTCTTCTTCTCACGGCCTCGACGTCGGTGGCCTGTAACTCGCCGCGATCGACGATCGTCCAGCCGGGAAGGGGTTCGCCGGGAGGGCAGCCGGGAACGTGCAGGCAGGTTCCTCCGGCCTTCTCGATCCTCTTCTTGAGACCCTGACCGCAGTCGCCCATGAGGATGAGATCCTTGCCGAAGTCCACGCCTTCGGGGATCTTCTTATGGCGGACGAGCACGATGTGGATCCCCTTGTGCTTGTCGTACTCACCGAGGGCCTTT
>PIVZ01001652.1 GCA_003354045.1 bacterium | reverse complement strand
GTATCGTTTGTGGTGTAACCCCAGGGATAGAGCGTTGCGTCCCCCGCCGAGTGGTAGCTCTGCCGTGTGACGAAATCGTGTTCGTCGACGAAGGCGGTCACCGCAATGACCTCCGGCTCGCTCTCGGCTGCTGGGCCGCGGTAGGTGGGATCGCTCGGGTTACCGCTGCTGCCTTCGTCGCAGCCCCATTCGTAGTCGTAGTTGCGATTGATATCGACGCCATAGACACCGCCGCCGCTGTTCAGGCGATTCTTGCGCCACGACGCACCGCCGCCGGGGTAGGTGTTCTCGTTATAGACGAGGCCATCGGGATTAAGCATCGGGATCATGTAGATCTCGTTCGTATCGACAAGATCCACAATCTCCTGGTTGCCCGCATAGTACTGCTCGGCGAAGTATTCGGCGAGCATGCCGACGAGTTCGAGCCCCATGATCTCGTTTGCATGGTGCAGCCCGTCGATGAGCACCTCGGGCTCGCCATCCTCGTCGACCTCGGGGTTGTCGGAAA
>PIVZ01000762.1 GCA_003354045.1 bacterium | reverse complement strand
CCGTGCTTGCGCATCAGCTCCCAGAAGCGATCCAGCAGGCCCATCTTCTCGAAGGTCGCAATGACCTCCGGCGGCTCGCTCAGGTCGAAGCGGCCGTCCTGAACGTGGCGGTGGCATATGGCGCGGAGCACATCGAAGGAGCTCGCCACCGGGCTGCCCACCAACACAGCTATCATCTTGAGATCGAGCGCCGCCTCGTCATCCTTCGTGCCGACGAGTCGCCCCAGTTTTCTGCGGCGCTCTTGATTGCCCAAGAAGGTCGCTCGCTCCTTCAGGTGCTCCCGCAACGAAAGACTGCTCAGGCCCAACTCCTGGAGCCAGAGGCTCGCCACATCGGCGTGGAACTGAGCACTGTAGAGCCGGATGTCGAGAAGCCAATCCTGCTCGGCCGGCGGCACCTCACCCTTGCTGTAGACCAGGTACTTGCCAGTGCGGTCTTCTCGCTCAAGGCGCAGCTTGGCCGAGAGCCCGCCCACCTCGGCCACGTCGAGCACCTGCACATCGGCGATGTCGCCTGCGAGGCCACCACCGACGTAGTCCGCGAACTCCCCGTTAGGGTCGTGCCAGAAGACCAACCGTACGCCTTCGGTGACGAACTTCTGGTGCAGCGCCTGATCGACCTGTTCTGCTTTCATTCGTCCTCCGACTCACCGCCGTGCACTGTCTTCACCTCGGCGAGCAGGTCGCCGAACTTACCGTAGTTGACCTTCACACCGTCATCGAGGTCCAACGTGATGCGACGGTCGGAGTAGTGGCGCAGCTTTTCGTCGAAGCTGAGCAGCTCCACCTGCTGCTTCGCAAGTTTGGCTCGCTCTTTCTCTAGCCGCTTCCGATGAGCAGTGGAGGTAGCCACTTTGATGTCGTCCTGGAGCTTTTCGAGGCGCGCCGCCATCTTGCCCTGCAGCGGAATGACGTACTCGCTACGCATACGCGAGAGCGTGCCCTCGTTGTAGCGGTGCAGGTAGACCAGGCACTGGAAGGCCTTCTGCTTGCCGCTCGCGAAGAGCCAGTAGATGGGGCGCTTCTTGTAGGTCTGCAGGTGGTCCTTGAAGAAGCTGTCGCTGAGGTAGCGGCGAAGGGTGTCGCGACTCGACTCGTTCTTTTTGGGCGAGAGGTGGTCGGCCAAGAAGGTGAGGTTGTATTCGAGGTGGGCCACATCCCAGGCCGCCGAAATGAACTCGACGAGACGGTGGACGGCGTCGTCCTCGAACCACTCGGTGTCGGTGATCGGGACGATACCGTCATCGTCGGCCCGGAAGGTGGTGTAGCGGCTGGCGTCGAAGCCCTCGTTGCCGCTGTGGGCGTAGATGAGACCCAGCACGTCCAGGCTGTAGCGGCCCATCATGCAGCCGATGGCGTAGGAGACCAGCTCCTCCATCGTGTCCTGGCGGAAGCGGGTCCTCTGCTGCCCTTCAGTGAGCTTGCCGCCGTAACGGTAAGCGGGGTTCACCGTGAGGGTGATCTGCTCGACGGGGACGTCGGGCGTGAGCTCGTCCGCCAGACCGTAGGCGTCGATGAAGAGGCGGTTGTTCTCCTCTTCGAGACGCTTCATCTCGGCGATGGTGTCGCGATTCCGGGTGATCCAGGTAGCGTAGCTGGCTTCGAGGGTTGGCGTGGGCCCAGAGGAGGCACTCAGGATGGGGGGGGATTGGAAGTCCCAGGAGCGTTCGTAGGAGTCCCAGTCGGTCTTCGCCAACTGAACCAGAGGGCCAGCCGAGTTCAGTTTTGTTGATCGAGGGAAGGGGAGCGTTTCAATGGAACCCGGCGGCAAGTTGACTGTTGGGTTTACTGCGGGAAGCCATTTCATGACAGGTTTGGAGTTGAGCCAGCCCAAAACGGCGTCAACGTCTGTTCCGCCCTTCACCCGACAAAGACCAGATGCTGAGTCGAATAGGAACCCTCCTCGTTGGAGGCGGAATGAAGAGGGTCCCGATGTGACGAACGTCCAAGATATTGCTTCCTTGAAGATATGGTCGAGATTGAAGTTGTGCGCCCAAATGCGGCTGCCATCCGGATGAAGCGTTGTCTGAAGCTCAGCACCGTCGTCTTTCCAATCGATGACGTTGAGATGATTACCGTACCATCGTCGGAAG
>PIVZ01000174.1 GCA_003354045.1 bacterium | reverse complement strand
TCGTCGGTAGCTCAGACAGAAGGCGCACTATCAATGGCCGGCTTGCGGCCGGCAACTCGCTGACCGTGTGATCGAGAACCGCCGTGTCGAGCTCGGCACCCGCACGAAGTACCAGAGCGGCCGCGGGCACGTCGTTGGCCGGCGAGAGTTCGAGCGCGTAGGCGGCAGCCTCGCTTACCGCATCCATCTTCCAAAGGGCGTCCTCGATCGGTCGCGAGGGGATCACTCCGCGGCCTGTATGGATCATGTCGGCCAGTCGGTCGATGAGCCAGTAGTCGCCGTCTTCGTCGGTGCGGCAGATGTGCCCGGTCACGTGCCAGGCGTCTCCCGGCTTGAAGACGTTGCGCATCGGTCTGCCTTCTACCACTCCTCGTTCACGCTCGACGCGCGCCAGCAGCATGCCGGCCTGGGCGTCGGCGACCGGCCATACGTAGCCGGAGGCGTCGAGGACCGGGCGGTTCGTCTTCACGTCCCAGGCGGCCACGCAGACCTCGGCGCTTCCCGGGATGGGCCGTCCCAGACATCCCACCTTACGGCCGGAGACGTTGGCGAGGATGGCAGTGCCTTCCGTCGCCGCGTAGAATTCCAGCACGTTGGTCGGCCCGAAGCGCTCGAGCAGCCGGCGCCACAGTGGTGCGGGCATACCGCTACCTGCGAACATGCGTACCGAATGGTTGTGCTCGGACGTGCTGCGCGGGGCATCGACGAGCTCGCGTAGTACCGCGCCAGCGTAGAAGACCACGGTGGCGCCGTAGCGGCGCACGTCTTCCCAAAAGGTCTGCGCATCGAAGCCGTGCGCGAGCGCCAGTCGGGCCCCTGCGGCCAAGGCCGCACTCATCGACACCAGCAAGCCGGTGGGATGTTGAATGGGCGTCCAGCCATACACGGTATCGCTCGAGGTCATGGCCACGGACGATGCCGTGCCCAGGGCGGAGAGTGCCCAGCGCCGGTTGGTAATTCGGTTGGTGTGCAGGCTGGCGCCGTGTCCGGCAAAGAAGACGAAGGCCACGTCTTCGGCCTTGCCCGGCGACGGCTCGTACCAATCGGGCACGGTGACGAGGTCGGGATCTATCGCCTCCATGTCGTCGGCGCCTGCCGGCAGCTTGCGCTGGGGGTTGCCTACTCCTCCGAGCACCTGAACCGGCCCTGCAAAGGCATCGCAGGCCGCGGCCGAGTGATTGGGATCGGAGACGAGATGGTCGATGTCGGCCAGGCGGATTTGCTGCTCGAGATCTTCCTCTTCGCGCAGCAGCACGGAGACTGCGCCAAGACGGTTCACTGCGGTAACGAGCGCGAGCGCCGAGGGCCGGCTGTTCATCAAGACGCCGACGTGGTCTCCGGTGCGCACACCGATCGAGAGAAGCCCGCGCACGACGGCATCCACGCGGCGGTCGGCATCTGCATACGTGTGGCCGCGTCCCTCGTAGAGAAAGAACGTGCTCGTGGGCGAGGCCGCGGCTTGCTCGGCTAGAGTCAGCGCGAGCCCGACCCGGGTGTCACGGCGCAACGCTTCCAGTCGTGCCAGGCGCGGAACCTGGCTGGCCACGTTGACCCCCAGGGTCCAGGCCGTCTCGGCGCCGCTGCCGAGGATGTCGGCGAGCAGGTTGAGCACACCGTGCCCAAGCGCACCGACTGCCGTGAGCATCGCGTGCAAGTCCTCGGTGCCTCCCGCGGCACTCTCCTTCATCGACTCCGGTTTCCGCTCGGCTTCGTCGTCTGCGGCTCCGTTGTCTGCGGCGCTCGACTCGGACCGCCCGGCTCCAAGCGGCACTACCCGCGATGGCTTCTCTCCCGTACCCTCATGCCAATGAATCCAACCCGCTACCGTCGGCCAGGTCTCGCGCATGGCCAACCCACCGATCACCATTCCCATGTGACCGGCGGGAAGCGCGGTCTCGTAAAGGCGCGCGTGCGGTGCGGCATCGGCCAACGAGCGCACAGTGTGCGCGCGTGCGATGTCGTCCTTTTCTCCGACGAAGGCCAGTGCCGGGCAGGTGAGATCCACCAGTGTGACCGTGCGCCCCTCGACCACGAAGCCGCCCGAGAACAGGCGATTGCCCGTGATCATCTGCTCGAGAAACTCAGTGAAAGCAGGACCCGGCCAGGCCACCCAGCCTTCGTCAGCCAGAAAACGGCGCTGTCCTTCTTTGCGAAGCAGGGCATCGCGGTCATGCAGGCTGCCGAGGAATTCCAGCTGATGGCGCAGCTCCTTGGTCGGGCTGAGCATTTTGAAGATGTTGCGGCTGAGCCACGCCGGCACGGCGCCGCTCGGAAAGCCGGATGCGATGAAACGACCGAGAGGCTCGGCCACGCTGAGCACCATATCGTCGGGCACTCCCGGCAGCATGTTCTGGTGCACGTTCACCGGTGCGCCGAAAGTAACGACCGAGGCCAGACCCTCGGAACCGCGATAGGCAGCGACCAGATAGGCGAAGATGCCGCCCTGGGAGTAGCCCGCAAGATGAACGTCGCGTCCAGTCTCGGAACGCACGTGGTCGACCGCTTCGCTTATGCCCACGAGGTGGTCCGTAAGAGTTCGCTCGAGGCCGCCCTCTTGTCGCTCCGGCGCGCCGAAATCGACGACCCAGGGATCGACTCCCGCCTCCGCCAGCGCCGTAACCGCGCTGCTCTCGGGCGAGACGTCGTATACGTCGGCCGTTAGCATGAGCGGCGGAATGAGCACTATGGGAGGACCCGATTCCGCGTCTTGCGGCCGCGGGCTGTCCGCGCCGTCGTCTCCGGTGGCTCCGTTCCCGGGCTCATCGTCGGCCCAGCTGTAGTGGCGTAGACGGAAGTTGGCCTCGTTCAGCGCCAGCTCGTAGGGCGCGTAGGTGGTGCGCTCCTGGCGTCCTAGTTGCGCGATCTCCACTGCATTGCGCAGAGTGGCCAGTAAGCGCGTCGGCAAGTCGAGAAGTTCAAAGTTACGGGTTTCCTCGGGCATCGGTCGGGGTTCTCCTGCTATTCCAGTTCCACCGGACTCTAGCACTGTCGAGCCGATTTTTGCACGGCCGCCTAATTCGGGGCGCGCATCCCGATACCACCTACAAGCGGGTGGTCTCGCGAGTAGACCTTATTTCTGAAGTAGGTCTGAACAAAAGCACCATTGAGGAACGCTCGGGCCGGATTCCGTGCCACGCGAACATCATGCCGTATGTTGCCGACAATGCTCTTGAGCGAATATATTTCCTGGTAGGACTTCCAGTACGTCTCATAGAGTTCTTGCTTGGAGAAGTTCCTCGGTTGAAACACCACATTCGTCAAATCGAACGTGGACCAGTTCTCGTAATCTATCCTGCCTGCATCCTCCATCTCGGCGAAAAGGTCCGTACCCGGCAAAGGCGTCAGAATCCAAAGGATCGTATACCCGACCTTGTTCTTCCTGCAAAACTCGATCGTATGTCTGAACTGCTCCGGTGTGTCCTCATCAAAACCGAAGATGAAACTGAGGCACGGGTTTATGCCGTTCTTCTGCATCCGCCGGATCAGTTCCTCATATTGCTCGACCTTGTTGAAGCCTTTGTTGACAGTCTTGAGGCTTGACTGGCTGAGTGATTCTACGCCGATCAACAGACCGGAGCACCCGGCCTTGGCTGCAAGATCGATCAAGTCAGGGTTCTTCATGACCGTTGTGCTGATCTGTGACATCCAGTTCAGGTTTCTTCCGGCAAGTGCGCCGAACAGCTCACGGCTATAGTCAGGATTGCAGGTGATGTTGTCATCGACGAAAAGGTACTCTGTCGCGCCTGTGTTTTCGATTTCCTGGATGACGTGGGATATGGGTTTCACGCGGGTGGTTCTCCCGAAGAACTTGCTGACACTGCAGAACTTGCAAGCCAGAGGACATCCCCGGGTTGTGAAGATCGGCATCATCGGCAATGTCGCTCCGATGCGCTTGGGATAGGCCCGCAGGTTCAGGTTGTCCCATTTCGGAATGACGAGTTTCTGAAGGTCCGGAAACGCTGTGTCCTGATAGAAGTCCTCCATACGGTTTCCCTCGCAATCATCCAGGATCTGTTCCCAGATGTTGTCCGCCTCACCAATGACTACGGAATCAGCGTGCTGTTTTGCTTCGTGAGGCAGCACAGTTGGATGCATGCCGCCCATGATGATCTTGACTCCCCGATCCCGAAAGGCGTCCGCGATCTGATAGGCTCGTTCGACCTGCATGGTCATGGCTGTGATGGCCACCAGATCATATGAGACCGAGAAATCGATCTCGTCTACGATGTCATCGATGATCCTGACGTTATGATGATCCGGTGTGAGGCCATCCAGGGTGGCCAGAGCCAGGGGTGGGAGGTATCCCTTCCTGTACTTGATGGGCCTGCCCGACGGATCGAGTCTAGTTGGGTATACGAACAGGATATTCATTCCGACAAGTTCTCCTGGTGTCCTGACCCGGGCCCATACTCGGCCGGGTTGTTTCGGGCATGCTGCAAGTGTTCCAACAAAGCCAATTGGCGTGCTCTCCCCCTGATTCCGGGATACCCGCCCCAATCTAGCAATTCTTCAACCAACTGCTCCTCCGAGTGTAGCTTTTCAGCATCGAGTCTGGTCAGCAATTGCCGGGAACGTAAACCATCGAACCAGTTATGGAATGCAGCACGCCGTTGCTGAGAGTCGGAATGATTGATCTGCATCTTTCCCCAAACAGCGACGAAGTGTAATTCAAGTAGCAGCTTCCGTAACACCGGTGAAATCTGTCCGGATTCTTCCAGCAAGTCATCAGCGGAAGACTCTAACGAACTTTCGACCAGACGTATCCAGGCCTGCAAGACCGAAAATGCCGCCAGCGAAGAAAACTGGAACGACATCCGGCCCTCGGTCAGCTGTTCTTGCATGGCCTTGCCGGTGCCGAAAGGGACCCGGTCAGAGAACCGTGGCGAGGGCTGGACGACGGTGCCTTTGAGCGCTTCAACACCGGAGGTTTTTGCCAGTTGCTGGAGAAAGTAAAAATCCTCGGTCACCTGGCGTCGGTTCATCCCACCGGCTTTGACATAGGCCTCTGGCCGACAGGCAAAGGCGCTACCGATGGTATGGTAGGCATAAGGAGACCCGCACTGTTGCAGGCCGAAAAGGTAGCTGCGCAAATAAAGCTCGTAACGTCGGATGGCCGCCTCGTGCCGTGGCTCAGCCGCCTGTTGATGGCGAAAGGGGATGGTCGCACCACCACAATGACTCGCTTGAAAATGGGCAAAGATTGCCGGCAGGTAGTTTTCATCCACCAGGGTGTCAGCGTCGAGGGAAATCAGCAGTGAATGCGCCACCTTGTCGAGGCGTGTCAATGCAAGATCGAAACCGATTTTGCGGGCCAGCCCAACCCCCTCTTTGGCCGGCAATGCCAGGCCGGACGAGCTGGCATCAACGCAGGCAAGGTTGAGCTGCTGGAAAGGTCGAGTTCTGATCCAGGCAAGGGTTTGTTGGTTATCCTGCAACTGCTCGTTTGTACCATCGAGTCGGTTGTTGACGACAACGACGAGCAAAGATTGTTGCAGGTGTTCGACCGGGTTCTTTGCCAGCGAAGCTAAAGTGTGTGGCAGGGATTCAGCCTCGGCTAGAGCGGGAATAACGATAGCAGCCCGAAAATCGTCGCGAGTAGTACCTTCGATTCTCCATGGTGCCGTGATGCCGCGAGTGCTGAGGTATTTCTGTAATTGAGTGCTGCTAATAGTCAGACTCATGAATCCACCACCACCTCGCACAGCTCCGCAAAGGGATCCCCCTGGCCATCCAACCAATGAATCTCCACCCCCTGCTTTTCCATCCGCCGGAAGAAGGTCTCCTGCCGCTTGGCAAACTGACCGATGGCGCTACGCAGTTTCTGCACCATGTCGTTGCGGTTCAACTTGCCCTGTAGGTGCTGGGCCATCCAACGATATTCGAGGCCATAGAATTCGAGTGTGTGCCAGGCGACACCGGAAGCGTGCAACTGCTCCACTTCTTGAAGCATCCCCTCGTCAAGACGCTGCAACAGGCGGGTCGCGATCCGCTGACGCAGAATCTCTCGCGGCCACTCGAGACCAAAAACCAACGGCTGGATTTCCGGCAGTGGCGGCAAGTTATCGACACTGGCCTGTTCGCCAAGGGCAATCTCAATGGCTCGGATCAATCGCTGTCGATCGTCCAGATCGGTGCGGTTATGCTGATCCGGTTTCATCGCCAACAATCGCTCACGCAGTTGCTCATCACCCAGAGGTTCGAGTTCTTTGCGTAGCTGTGGATCTTCCGCGACTTCCACCAGGCGGTAGCCGCGCAGCACGGCATCCAGGTACATGCCGGTACCACCGCAGATGATCGGCAGCGCGTCCCGGGTCCAGATATCCTCGAGAGCAGCAAAACAATCACGCTGAAACCGAAATACGTTATATTCACTGCCCGGTTCGGCGATATCGATCAGGTGGTAAGGGATCTCGCCATACTCTTGCAGATCCTTACCAGTCCCCAAATCCATGCCGCGGTAAACCTGCCGCGAATCGGCGGAGATGATTTCGCCGGCAAACTTCCGCGCCGCTCGAACTGCCAACTCGGTCTTGCCGCCGGCCGTCGCACCTAAAATGACAATGACGCGACTATTTGGAGCGTTCATTTGCACCCTCTCCGACAAAACGTCGACAGGATAGAACAAATGCCGATCACTGCCTATGGCAAAACCCTCGTGGTGGGCGTGGATGGTGCGGTGGAGAGTCCCCGTTGGTAATCACCGGAGGCAGGCGCAATTCGGGGAAGAGCAGGGTACAATGGACTCCCAGGCTCTGCGACGGCGTAGTGGTCGAGGAGAGATGGAGGGTAGATGCCGCGCAGCAGTGTAGTTTCCCGAATCGCCCACGAGACCCTGTTACACTCCCCATCGAGCATGCCCGACGGCCTGTGGTGGAATCACCTCGAGAGCAATTTTGCGAGTAGGCCGGAGGGGTTCGAGCTCGGGCCTTGGGACTGGTTCCGCGTAAGCTCTACCGCGATTACGGACATCGTGGTCCGCACCCTCGCTTGCTCGCTGGTTACCGCTACCGCTCTGCCGACAGGCTACCTCCCGCGCCTCAGGTGGGGTGGGATGGATCCGGGTGAGTCCGCCGCGGACTGGAAGCTCTATATAGACCGACTTCACTCCGGCGACCCGCGGTCGTTCTTTCGCAAGCCCGATTGCCCCACCGACGTGCAAACGAGTCCACCGCGCCGCTGGCACTTCCGTCCCGAGAACGGGAAGTGCGTCGGTCTGAAGTTCGAGAGTACCTACGAGCCCCTGAGTCCCCGTTTTGCCAAACGTTACGACGACCAGCAGCAAAATCGCTTCGTGCGCGCGCGCTACTGGCGACACAATCGAGGCCCGCGACCGACCATCATTGCCGTCCACGGCTTCATGGCCGACCCCTACTGGTTGAACCAGCGCTTCTTCTCACTGCCGTGGCTCTACGAGCAAGGCATGGACGTGGCGCTACTCACGCTCCCCCATCACGGGCGCCGCCGCGAGCCGGGCTCGTTGTTCAGCGGGCACGGATTCTTCGCCGAAGGTATAGGCGGTGTGAACGAGCACATGGGCCAGGCCATCAGCGACCTGCGCGCCTTGATGGCCTACCTTCGCAGCCAGGGTGCAGAGAAGATCGGCGTGACGGGTGTCAGCCTCGGCGGCTGGACGACGGCGCTGCTGGCAAGCGTCGAGGAGGACCTCGAGTTTGCCATTCCGAATGTGGCGGTGGTCAGTCCAGTAGACCTTTTCCTCGAATGGCAGCCGGCCGCAGCAATAGTGAGTGCCAGCCTGATGGCGTTGCCCTACTCGGTAAAGGATTTGCGCGAGCTGTTGGCGCTGACGACGCCTCTGACCTACCAGCCGAAGGTGCCGCGCGAGCGGCTCATGGTCATAGGTGGGGTCGGCGACCGCATGGCGCCGCCCAAACACTCACGACTGCTCTGGGATCACTGGGGACGCTGCCGCATTCATTGGTTCCCGGGCACCCACCTCGTCCATCTAGACCGGGCCGACTACTTCGACCAGATGCTGAGCTTCATGCGCAGCATCGACTTTGTCTAACCCGGGGGAAGCCCGGGACAGCGCGATTCTACCGCACTCTGCCGCGTTGGGATTGGCGCGTGTTCCTCGATAGGAACACGTTCTACTACTCATCTCGCGGAGGGTCAGGGATGACGGCGCAGGAAGCAACGACAGGCGAAGAGGGTTCGCATGCGAGCAGGGCGGGGGGCACCTCTGCGGCGCGGCTGCCCTGGTACGTGAATGCGGTGAATCGGCTCGAGCTCATGGCTCGCAAGCTGGGGATCCACGCGGTCAGCATCACTCCCGAGTCGCTCATGAACGCGGCGATGAAGGAGACCGGCCTGTCGCGTTTCACCGACTACGACTTTCGTACGCCGCTTGCGGTGCTATGCGACGCCTACGAGCGCGAGGCGAGGCTTACGCTGCTCGGGCGCTTCGGTGTGCGCACCGCAACGCTCACCGCGCTTTCCGCGCAGCTACGAATACAGCGCGAGTTCGAGCTACATCCCGAGATTCTCGAGACTCCCATAGAGAAGCCGATCTTCATCCTGGGCTTCCCGCGCACCGGCACCACGGTTCTCCACAA
>PIVZ01001651.1 GCA_003354045.1 bacterium | reverse complement strand
TGCGAGACCTCTCCGGGTTCGTGGGGTCGCTGGGCGGAGCGGGGAAGCATTACGGGCCAAGGACTCCGCCGCAGGCCCTGCTGGCGTTCGGGACAAGGGCAGCAGGTAAGCTACAGGCCGATGATATCAACTGGAAAGATGCCTCTTTCACTATGCTAAACTTCGTCGCAGCCGGAGCCGGTGTGCCTAGCCAGCCGATTGATATCGCCGAGCGTACCCTCGACTGGATCACGGGAGAAAAGTAATGATAACCAACGAGAACAAGCGAGTTTCCCAGGACGGCGACGGGGCCAACAAGGCGTTCACTTTCAATTTCGAGGTCGACGTCACCTCAGAGGTGCTGGTGCTCCAGCACGATACTCTCCTCGGCACCGATGAGACTCTCGTCGAAGGGACCGACTACGCGGCGGCCATCGTGGGCACGGGCGGCACGGTGACAATTGACGCAGGCCGGGATGCTCCGTTGGCCACTGACATCATCACGATGATTCTGGTGGTGCCTCCGACGCA
>PIVZ01001650.1 GCA_003354045.1 bacterium | reverse complement strand
CTCTCCGTGCCGCTTCTGCTCCACTCCGCTGCGACACGTCGTCGTCGATCTCGGCACGTCGCCACTGTGCGAGAGCTTCCTCACGCGAGAGGAGCTGCACCAGATGGAACCCTTCTATCCACTGACCGCGTTCGTATGCGACCAGTGCTTCCTGGTGCAGGTGCCCGAATACGTCTCCGGCGAGCGCATCTTCGGCATCGAGTACGCCTACTTCTCCTCCTTTTCCGACTCGTGGCTGAGCCATTGCGAGCGCTACACGGACATGATCGTCGAGCGCCTGGGACTGAATGGCGAGAGTCAGGTGGTGGAGGTGGCGAGCAACGACGGCTATCTGCTCAAGAACTTTGTCGCCCGCGGTATCAAGGCGCTGGGGATCGAGCCGGCGCCGAACGTGGCCGCGACCGCGGTCGAGAAGGGGGTCCCGACGGTCGTCAAGTTCTTCGGTACCGAGACGGCGCGCGGCCTGGTCGACGAAGGAACGCGGGCGAATCTACTGATCGGCAACAATGT
>PIVZ01001649.1 GCA_003354045.1 bacterium | reverse complement strand
CAGGTACCTGGCGTCGGAAGCCCGGTGTCGTTGTCGGCGGCGGTTCTGTGCGAGGCAGACGTCGACGGAGGTGTTGCCGTCCCTGCTACACAGTGCGCCGCGCCGTCGGTCTCGGTGATCGAAGGATCAGTGATCGTCGAGGTCGGCGATCTCAGGTCACGAGTCTGGCTCTTCACGGCGCGGTACTGTAGACTCGGTTCTGTTCCCAGCCGCGGGTGAGCCGGCCGAAAACCACCACGAGGAGCCGAGGGAGACCATGGAATGCCCCGGTGACAAAACGATTCTCCTGGTCGACGACGAGGAGTATGTTCTCAAGGCGTGCAGGCGTGTTCTGAAGCGCGCCGGCCTCACGGTTCTCACCGCTCGCGACGGGCGCGAAGCGGTGGCCGTCTATAGGACGCATAGAGCCGACATCGATTGCGTTCTTCTCGACCTCACCATGCCTCATATGGACGGAGAACAAGCCTTCGAGGAGCTGCGCCGGGTCAACAAGGACGTCCGGGTGATCCTC
>PIVZ01000761.1 GCA_003354045.1 bacterium | reverse complement strand
GGGGCGTTGATGCCGGAACAGGCGGCCGGGCGCTTCATGGAACGCTCGCGGGAGATTGACCGCGCCGTCGTGGGCGAATCGGCTCGCTGGGGTGACAAGTCGAAGTCGGTGCCGTTTACCCGCGACGTTCACTGGGTGGTTGAGCGACAGTGGCTGCTGCTGGCTTATTTCCCCATCCGCAGCGACGTCGCTCTGGCCCAATTCCAGGCGCGCGACCTGTACCCCACCGTAGTAGCGCCTTCATTCAACCAGCACGGTGGCAGATTCTCGACCGGCTTCGAACTGACTATGGAGGCCCCCGTCGGCACCATCTACTACACTGACGACGGCAGCGATCCTCGCCTCGCGGGCGGCTCCCTGTCGCCGGCGGCCCAGGTCTACGGCACCCCGATCGCGCTTGCAGACAGCGTCGTCGAGATAGCAGCGCGCGCCCTTGATGGCGGTGACTGGAGCGCCCTCAACCAGGCCACCTTCATGCCCGACTCGCCGATCCGCATCACGGAGATGATGTTCCATCCCGTTGGCGGCAGCGACCATGAGTTCATCGAGCTCGAGAACATCGGCGCCGCGTCCTACGATACGATCGGACTGGCCTTTACCGACGGCATTGCCTTCAGCTTCCCTTCGGTCATCCTCGCTCCCGGCGACCACCTTCTGGCGGTGGCGAACACGATCGAGTTCGAGGCTCACTACGGGGCGGGACTGCCGGTTGCGGGGCAATACACGGGCAACCTCAGCAACGGCGGCGAGAGCGTACGGCTGGAAGCGCCCGGTGGCAGCATCGTTCATGACTTCAGCTACGATGATCGCTGGTACCCATCCACCGACGGTGGCGGCTTCTCATTGGTGGTCCGCGACCCCACAGCCGATCCGGATCTCTGGGAACAAGCGGCGGGCTGGCGGGCCAGCACTTTCTTGGACGGCTCGGCGGGCGCAGCGGAGCTGCCGGCTTGTAGCGACACCGTGGACAACGACAACGACGCCGACATCGATTTCCCGGATGATGCAGGCTGTGGCAGCGCGACCCAAGACTTCGAAGACACCGCCTGCGATGACGGCGTAGACAACGATGACGATGGCGACGTCGATCTCGCCGACGCGGATTGCGAGTCGGCCGTGGACGACTCCGAATCGGCGCCCGCCATAGACCCGTTCCTTTGCTACAGGTCGCGGCGTGATCGCGACGGTCCGGAGCTCGAGGATGTGAACGTGGTTCTCAGCGACGCGTTCGATACCGATGTGACCTTCATGGTGCGCAAGGAGAGAGCACTCTGCCTGCCCGGCGATCTAAACGAGGACACCGCCGCCGACGTGACCACTCATCTAACGAGCTACCAGATCAAGGAAGCCTCGGGCCAACCGAGGCACACGGCGCGAACCAACCTGCAAGTCGAGAATCTCTTCGGCCTGCACTTCCTCAACACCGACAAGCCCGACCGCCTGTTGGTGCCTTCGGCTATGGACGTGAGCCAGGCAGTGAGCGCGCCGGATTCGGGATCGCACAATCTCGACTTCTACAAGTGTTACAAAGTTCGGGTTGCCGGCAACACGCCCGCGTACTTCCCCAAGGATGCGATCGCCAAGGTCAAGGACCAGTTCGAGGCCCGCAAGTACAGGCTCAAGAAGCCCAAGCATCTGTGCACGGCGGTCAACAGAGACGGCGGCGGCATCAAGGATCCCGACCAGTATCTGCTCTGCTATCAGGCCAAGTACTCGAAGTTCGACGACAGGCACGTGCGCCGTACGGGCGTTCACACCGCCAACGTGTTCGGCCAGGGGCTTCTCGACACCTCCAAGGAAGAAGAGCTGTGCGTGCCAAGCCGGCTGCTAGGGGAGCCCTGACACACCGCCACACCCTGGTGCACGGATGCGCTATCGAGGAAGGACGGCTACTGCGACTTGCCGCCGAGATCGAACGAACTCCCGAAGACTTTGTTGAACGCCGTTTTCTGTGCGGCAGTCAGTCCGAGGTCATCGAGGATCCCTGAGCCGCATCTGGCCGTCCACGAGGCGGGGAAGCCGCCCGACGTCTGCTTGTGCTTGAACTTCACCTTGCAGCCGGCCTGCGCACCGCCCACCACGCTGAAGCTCGCAGTGCTGG
>PIVZ01001648.1 GCA_003354045.1 bacterium | reverse complement strand
GCCGGCACCGAGGTGAGCGAGTCCTGGAGCAATATCGCGGTCGGCGTCGACTACGAGATGGACGAGGACACGAACATCGATGCGTCGTTCTCGATGCGCAGCGGCAGCACGGATGGGATCGCCGCAGCGGCGCCCGGCTTCGTGGACGCGAGCGGCATGTCGTTCCTGGCCCGTGCCTTCTACGGCTGGCGCGAGGACGTCACCCTGATCCCGGTCTTCAACTTCTCGACCATGGAGAACCCGACGGCCGACACCAAGATGACTTCGCTTGGCCTCGGCGTGGGCTTCGGCTACACGGTCAACGAGAGCAACGATCTCATCCTGGGCGTGAACTGGGCGAGTAACAAGACCGAGCTGACCCCCGGTGGCGAGACCACGACGACAACGTTGCCTGGCTTCTACATCGGCACGCAGCACGAGTTCACCGACTGGCTCGAGGTCCGCATGGCAAGATTACTTCAGCCATTTCCGGCGTAGACGGTGTTTTGCAGGTGAACAAGGAGGAGGAGGA
>PIVZ01000760.1 GCA_003354045.1 bacterium | reverse complement strand
CTCTATGGATCGCTGGCCGCGACTCCGGCCTTCCTGGTCGTCACAAGCGGGCTCGCGACCCGCAAGCGCATCAGCTGGGCCGGCCTCTGTGTTCTCGGCGCAATCCTCGGATACGCACCGATGCTCGGCCACATGGCGATGGTCCCGGGCTTCCTCGAGAATCTCTGGACCAACGAACTCTCGCGCTACTGGCAGCTCGGGACGACCAATATCCCGCTGCCGGTTCCGTGGCCGTGGACGGCGCCCCCTGAGACGCCACCGTTGCTACTGATCGAGTACTGGGCTCGGGGCTCGGCGTTCCTACTCCTGCCGCTGGTCTACCTCGCGGTGGGGACGCTGCTTGCGGCCAGGCCTTCGTTTCGTAGCGGCGCCTGCGGACGATTCGCGCTGGCCGCGACCCTCGTCGGACTGCCCTATCTCCACTACGTCTTCTCTCGCGCCGATATGTCGCACATGCGCCCAGCCATGCTGCCGGCCGCCTTGGCATCGTTCGCGCTGCTGGTAGAGCTTGCGCGAGGCGGACAGCGCCGGCTGGCCGTCGGGGCCGCCGCAGCACTGATCGGGCTCGCGGCCTCTGCAACTCTCGGCGCCAGCGCGTGGCTGCACGCTCGACTCGGCACCGAGACCTACGTGGCGGTGGATGTTCGCGGCTCGCAGATCATGGTGCGGCCGCCGATCGCCGCGCAGATCGAAGGTCTGCGCAAGACGGTCGATGAGTTGGTCGCCACCGATGAAGCGGTCTTCATTGGCCCCCACTGGCCGATGATGTACTGCATCCTCGACCGCCGCTCTCCCACATGGCAGAACTTTCATCTCTACCGTCGTCCGCAGGCGTTCCAGCAACGCATGATCCGCGAACTCGAAGCCGCTCGAGTTCGCTGGATCGTACTGTCGGACGCGCCGATGGACAACCGTGAAGACCGCCGCTTCAGCCATCAGCTGCCGACGGTCTGGAATTACATCCAGGCCAACTTCCAGGTGATCGAGGCTCCGGCGCTACCGCCACCGCACAAACTCTACCGGCGTACCCGCGAGCCGGCGTCCGACCGTACCTCGAGCACCCTGCGCCGGAACCGGCCCAGTTCCACGACGTAGTCACGGGTGTCGCGAACCAATCGCACGGTCGATCGCTTGTCCGTCCGGCGAACGAAGGGACAGTCGATCTCACGAATCTTCAGCCCGTGGAGCCAGGCCAGCACCATGATCTCGGTGTCCCAGAACCAGCCGGTCGTCAGCGCCAGATCCAGAAGCGGGAGCACAGCGGATCGCCGGAAGAACTTGTAGCCCGATTCGGTGTCGCGCAGCGGAACGCGAAGCAGGCGGGTGCGCAGACCGGCGTAGACTCGACTGGCCGCCGTACGCACGGCGGAAGCGATATCGTGTCCCGGCTCGTAGACGCGCCGTGCGGTTGCGGCATCGGCGCCTGCCTCGATCGCTCGGAGCATGACACCGATGTAGCCACTTGGAATCTCGAGATCGATGTCGAGAAAACCGACGATCCGCCCGCGCGCCATACGAAAGCCCTCGGCCACAGAACCACCGCGGCCGACGTTGCGGGCATGGTAGGCGGCGCGTCGGTTGTCGGCCTCGGCGGCGAGCTCTGCGACAAGCGTCGGCGTGCGATCCCTGCTGCAGTCGTCGATGAAGATCAGTTCAAAGGAGCACGGAAGCGCGGCCAACGTTTCCGAGACTTCCGCCACCGACTGCCGCAGGTGCGGCTCCTCGTCGTAACAGGCGATCACCAGCGATAGATCGACCGACTCGCCCACCGCTTCGTTCGCCAGCATCAGCAGGAAAATTCCCGAACCGCCGAGATCACGCGATCCTGCTGTGTGGCGTCCAGGTGTCCGTGGATCGGCAAACGCACCAGCACGCGGGCGACGGTTTCGCTGACCGGACAGTCGCCGGGCCGCCCACCGAAACTGCGGCCCATCGGCGAGAGGTGGAGCGGCGGGAAGTGAAACGGCGCCGTGATCCGGCGCTCGCGTAGGTGTTCTTGGAAGGCGGCGCGGCATTCTTCCGAAGGCAGTAGCAACGCGAACAGGTGGAAGGACGGCTCGCAACCCGCGGGGACGTGTTGGGTGCCAACGCCCTGGACACGCC
>PIVZ01001647.1 GCA_003354045.1 bacterium | reverse complement strand
TGAGCGACCGGGTCACGACGCTGGCATCACATATTGCGGCAGCGACATACAGGATCCTGGTCCTCATCCGTGAGCTCGACCAGTCCGTAAACTGGGCCGGCGTGGGCTGCCCGTCGGTCGCACATTGGCTCAACTATCGGTGCGGCATCAGCCTGCGCACCGCGCATGAGCAGGCACGCGTGGCACGCGCGCTTGCCGACCTTCCGAAGATCAGCGCGGCCTTCGAGCGTGGTGAGCTGAGCTACTCGAAGGTGCGCGCCATCACCCGCATCGCCAGGCCCGAGACCGAGGACTACCTGCTCAACCTCGCTTACAGCGGCACCGCCTACCACGTCGAGAGAATCGTCAGTGGCTATCGGGGCTGCGAGCGCCGCAAGGAGAACCGAGCCACGCAGATCCAGGTCGAAGAGCGCTCGTTGAGCTGGTACCGCGGTGCCGACGGTTCGCTGGTGGTGAAGGGTCGCCTTCCCGCGGAGGTGGGTGAGGTGTTCGTGAAGGCCATCGTGGCCGCC
>PIVZ01001646.1 GCA_003354045.1 bacterium | reverse complement strand
AGTCTTGATGTCGACCCGGTAATCCAACCCGTGATCGAGCACGGCATTGTCGCTCGTGAGGCCGGTGTTGTAGGACTCGTGCCGGTAGCCGACGCCGACCACCGTCTTGAGTTCGTGGTCGGGTTTCTTGAGCCAATAGTAGCCGCCACCCGCTGCAATGGTCGTTCGCAGGTCCAGGTTCTCGAACTCGTCGTATTCCATCTCCGTTCGTGCGTACCAATACCACCGCTCGGAGAGTGCGTTCTCGTATTTGATGCCGCCTAGGATCTCGTTGCGGCTTCGTACGTTCGCCTGTTCGCCGTAGTTTCCCTCAAGGTAGAAACGAAGCTCGTCATCGGAGGTTTTCCGCACCAAATCAAAGCGCCCACGGAACGACAGCGTATCGGTATTCCCTTCAGTGGCCATGCCGCCGAATTCGAGCTTGGCGGACCAATGCGGTTTGAGGGCGGCCACAGCTGCCTCGAGCTCGGCTTGGTGCGCCACCGCCTCGGGGCTTTGCTCGCCTTCGGGCCA
>PIVZ01001645.1 GCA_003354045.1 bacterium | reverse complement strand
TGGGTGAAGTTGATCGTCTCGGTGGTCGAGAATCCGGCTCCACCATTGTCGAGAAACAGCGTGGAATACCCGGTATTTGCAGTCTTCCATGCCAGCGACAGGCCTACCCCCGGCTCGCTCGTTTCGAAGGTCAGGTCCCCCGAGAGTGCCTCATCGAGGGGCCAAAGTTCCACTATCGTGCCGTCGGATATCCGGTAGGTGACGTCGCTTCGCCATCCCCGAGGCGGATTCTGCATAACATCGTGGAAATCGCCGGCGGAGAGTCGAATTCCCGCAGCGTCATAAACTTCCACGGTTATGGTCGCGGCTTGCGCCGCGGCGCTCGCCATCAGCGTCAGGCTCAATGTCGAGGCGACGAGGCTCCACACGGAGCCACCCGTCGGTTTACGTGGTGAATCGGTCGAGCCGGTCGCCGTTGCCGACCCCGTGAGGTCGCATTGTGGCGCCCGCCGCCCGTTGGCTGACCCAAGCGTTCGCGACTGCATCGTTCGCCCCCTTTGATCGCGAGGTGGA
>PIVZ01001644.1 GCA_003354045.1 bacterium | reverse complement strand
TTGAGCTTCTCGTCGTTGCCGTTGCAGGTGGCCTCGAGGATCTTGCCTTCCTGGACCTCGAAGCGGAGATTCTTGAAAAGGCTCCCGGCACGCATCGTCGCCGCGTTATAGGTGATGACGCCGTTCATGCTGTCGCGCACCGGTGCGGTGTAAACCTCGCCGTCGGGGATGTTGCGGTGGCCGTCGCACTTCACGGCACCGAGCCCCTTGATGCTGAAGGTCAGGTCGGTGCCCGGCCCCTTGAGCTCGACCCTGTCGGTGGCCTCGAGCAATGCCGCCAGGGGATCCATGGCCGCGGACATCTTCTTGTAGTCCAGCCCGCAGACGCGGTAGTAGAAGTCGGCGAAGTCCTCGGTGGACCTCTCGCCGAGCTGGGCCATGGCCGGATTGGGATAGCGCAGCACGCACCACTTCTTCTTCAGCCTCACCGGGAGATGAACCTCGTCCCAGTAGGCCTTGTCGTGCCACTTCATGTGCTCGGCGTCGACATCCGCGAGTTCGAACGGGTTGCTC
>PIVZ01000759.1 GCA_003354045.1 bacterium | reverse complement strand
GGCCGCCAACCTCGGCGACCAGTCGCTCGTGCTCGACGGCACCTCGGCGGATCCGGGTCCCAACGGAGGACTGTACCCTAGACTACGACACCACGCCGAAATCGAGGCTGGCACCAACGACGCCGGCATCTTCTCTCTCCCCGAGCTCGATCAAAGCAATGGCGTGTCGATCGATGCCGGTGTCCAAGCGGGTTCCACGACGATCACCTCGCCGGTGCTGTCTACCGGCGGAACGATGAGCGTCACCATCCCGGCGGGATCGTTCGTCACATTTCCCAACAGTTTGCCGTCACCCCAGATCGTCAGTGTCTCGGAGGTGGAAACCTCGGTGGAACCGATGGCTTTCAACGCGGCCTTCGCCAGCCCCGAGCTAGTAGGCTCCCACCCGGGAGGAACGACCGTGACGGGTCCGTGCGCGGATCTCAAGTGGACGAATCCCGGCGGAATCCCGGGGGTGACGGCAGGTGAGGTCGTGGACATCTACGGCTTCGATCATCTGAGCAACGACTGGGGGTTGCTCGGTACGGGCGTCGTCCAGCCAGGTGCCACGGAGATCATTGCGCCGGGCGTCCTGTGCGAATTCGTCTGGCACGGGCGCAACTGTATTCCCGTGACCACCACCGTGATCGGCAACGTCACGCTGGACGGCACACAGGTTCCGGGGGCGGACGTCTTCTTGCAGGGGCAGACCACGAAGAGTTTCGCCTCCGCCGACCCGGCGAAGAACTTCGCGTTCCCGGCGGTGTTCAACTCGGCAACAGAGTGCAGGGGCGGAGCCGTAACATTGAAGGCCACCGCATCGAAGACGGTCGCCAACGGCCTGCTCGAGGGCATGTCGGCGGCGGTAGGGGTTACGCCCGGGGCTACGGAAACCGATATCGGCGTGATCCCACTTACACTGACACTGTTCCCCTGCGGGAACGGCACGGTTGAGGGTACAGAGGCCTGCGATGACGGTGTTGCGAACTCCAATACCCTACCCGATGCGTGCAGAACGGACTGTACCCTGCCGAGTTGTGGCGACGGCGTCGTGGATCCCAGTAAGGACGAGCAGTGCGATGACGGCAATCAGACTGGCGGCGACGGTTGTGAGGCGGATTGCACGATTTGCGGTGACGCTGTGCATGCCGGAGCCGAGGGCTGCGACGACGGGAACACCGCCGACGGAGACGGCTGTAGCGCCACCTGCACGGTGGAGTCGGGTTCCGGATGCACCGACGGTTTCTCGCAAAGCTTCACGGTCGGCGGCCTGAGCCACTGCGTCGACGGACCGCCTCCCACCGATCCGTCGGGCTTGCTCACTCCCACCGCTTTGCCACCCGGCAACTACGAAGCGAGTTGGGTGTCCGGTTGCATCGAACAAAGCGCCGGGACTTTCGCGCCACGTTTCTCGGTGTGGACCGATGGCCCGGGTAGCGCGGTGCAGATAGCCGTGTCTCCAGGCTCCGGCGAAGCGGCATGTCTCGCCGGTCCTCACCCTAACACTGCCGCGTTTACCATACCGTCCGGCGCCACGAGCTACGTCGGCATGATGGACGATACCGTTGCGCCGCGCTGCTTCGACAACGGTCCCTCGTCTGTGACCTTCGCGCTGTCCAACGCGCGCGTCAGTATCTGCACCACACTACCCACCCGCGTGGTCTTCGCGACCGAGTCTCTACAGCGGGGCGGTTTGCTCGGAGGCTTGGCAGGAGCCGATGCGATCTGCAATGCGCAGGCGGCCGTCGGGGGCAGCATCGTGCCTCCCGGGCCATACAAAGCATGGCTCAGCACGGGCACCGTCGATGCCAAAGACCGCATTCCCAACGCACGCTATGAGCGGCCTCTGGATGCGGCCCTGGTGGCAACCGACATCAACGACTTGACCGATGGGTCGATCAGCAACGCGATCAGCATCACTCAGATCGGAACGACCTTGGTCAGCCCCGATATACGGACGGCGTTTACCGGTACCTCCTCGGCCGGCACAGCGGTTCCCGAGCGGTGTAACGACTGGACGAGCATCGCCGTGAACGGGCAGATGGGCTTTGCCGAGAACACCGACGCCGGGTGGACCGACCTGGGGTTCCAGAACTCATGCAACGCGAACCGGCGGATCTATTCCTTCG
>PIVZ01001643.1 GCA_003354045.1 bacterium | reverse complement strand
GGTAGTAAGCGCCCCATCGAATCGAAGTAGATAGTCTCTCCGGTCGCGTGACCGCTCAGGCAGGCCTTGGACTCTACGATCGTCACGGCGATGCGAGCATCCTTGAACTTCGCGATACCCGCGATCCTCCTCATGCGCTTTTCGGAGGCGGCGAACAGCTCTTGTTCCACCTCGGTGAGCGGGAAGTCCTCCAACGCCTTCAGACTCTCGGGCTGCACCGGCTTTGCGCAGACGGGCGCTGGCGGCTCCTCGGGAGAAGTTGGGATCCCACCGGGAGCAGGGCCGCGCGCTTTCGCCGAGCGGCGGAAGAGATACTGCACTTGCGAGGCCGTGTTACGCAGGTACTCCCAGAAAGGGATACGTTCGACCGAGATGCGCATGGTGTTGTTGCCGAGCCCCTTGTAGTCGAAGCCAGGATCCGTGCAGGACACGTGATCGATCACCATTCCCTCGGACTCGGCTCCCCGGCATATGCGGTCGAGGTAGGCATAGATGGCCGGTGACAAGGTCGCA
>PIVZ01001642.1 GCA_003354045.1 bacterium | reverse complement strand
CAGTGCGTCTGGTCTGGATGCCGGACGATGTGCAACGTCCCGTTGACCCCGAGCATGGCGGCAAGAATGATCATGTCAGCTTCGCCGATGGGTACCCCTACCTTCTGATCTCGGAGGCCTCCCTCGAGGACCTGAACGGCCGCCTCGCCGCGCCCGTCGACATGCGACGTTTCCGACCGAACCTCGTCGTCTCCGGTTGCGCGCCCTTCGCCGAGGACGGGTGGCAGCGCATCCGCATCGGCGAGGTCGTGTTCCGCTGCGTCAAACCTTGCTCGCGATGCAGTGTACCGGGCGTCGATCCCACCACGGGCGTCCCTGGCCGCGAGCCGCTGGCCACCCTCGCCGGCTATCGTCGTTGGGACGGGAAGATCTGGTTCGGGATGAACCTCATCGGGGAAGGTGAAGGGCTGCTGTCCAGGAGTGACGAGATCATCGTCCTGGAGTGAATGAAGAACGGCACGCTCACCCAGTGGGACCTGTCCCGCCCCGTACCCCGCAGCGTGGCGACCGCCT
>PIVZ01000173.1 GCA_003354045.1 bacterium | reverse complement strand
CGATGGTGGTGTAACTGGGCCAAGTGGGGCCGCCGGTGGACGCGCGCCGACGGAGAGGCCGCACGGGTGGACCCTGCCGGGTTCCCCACGGAGGCGTCCAGCTCCGTCGTGATCAACGGGAACGGGTGGAACTACCCGCCCGGGGACTGGTCCCTGACCTGGGAACCGGCGGGGCAGACGGTGACGGCCACCGGGGCCGGGGTCGATGCGGTTACCCAGGATGGCCCAGGCCGCGCCACGTGCGCCCTCGCGGGGCAGGGGGGCGTCCGCATCCTGGCCAGCGGCGCTATCACCAGCCTGGCCCTGACGCCCCCAGGCGTGGCCGAGGACGATGTGTGGCCCGCCTTCGTGGATCCCCTGCGGGAGATCGGGATCGGCACCATGCGGGACCTGGCCATCCACCCGGCCAATTTCTGCGTCGAGATTCCGCCGGCGGATCATCCCCGGCTCTGGAAGCCCGACTGGTCCAGGCGCCCCCTGATGGGGGACAGCCGGTGGTCCACCGCCCAGGGCGTGCCCATCGAGGCGCAGGCCCGCCTAGCGAACGCCGCCGGCGTGTCCTACTGGTGGGTATGCATGCCGCACCTGGCGGATCAGGAGTACGTGCAGGGGGTCGCTCGGGTGCTGGAGGCCGAGCTGGACCCCGGCATCGGCGTCTACCTGGAACACTCGAACGAGATCTGGAACCAGGGATTCCCGCAGCGCGCCTACTACCAGGGCCTCGCCGACCCCGCCCCGGTGGCCGCCGGCAAGGACGCCGCGCGCATGTTCGGCTGGTTCATGGCCGTCATGGGCGAGGACCGCGTGACGCCGGTGGTGATGGGGCACCAGGCCGATGGGGGCCACTTCGCCCGGAGCATGGCCGCCGCCGTCGAGGCCGCCGGGGTGCACGTCGAGGGCGTGGGATGCGCGATGTACATGCCGCCGTACCCGCCGACCTACCGGCAGTGGATCGCCCGGGCCCGAGCGGACCCCACCGACCTCCCGACATTCGACGAGGTGGTGGCCGCTATCACGCGCACCGTGGACGTGGCGCTTCCGGAGCACATCGGCGCGCACGCGCAGCTGGCGTCCGACCTTGGCGTGCCGCTCATGGTGTACGAGACAGGCCTGAGCCTGTACAACCCCGGCCCGTTCGGCGCCGTCTACCGGCAGGTGGATGGGTCGCAAGAGGCCGGGGATCTGCTGGCGCGGAATCTGGCGCTCGCAAAAGCAAGCGGCGTCGCGACGTGCTGCCACTACGGATACATGGGAAGCCCCAGCGGCAACATGGCCAGCGGCAGTTGGAACCTCGTCTACGACTACATCACCACGACCCCGAAGATGCAGGCATTTGCAGAGGCTGACCAATGAAGAAGGAGTGGATCGAGCGCATCCTGCTGGGGCTGATCCTGATGGTGATCCCCGTGGCCGCCAGGCTTCAATGGAACTCGAACGAGAAGGTGGTGACTCTAACTACCGAACTCAACATGGGGATGGCGGAGATGAACCGCCGCGTCAGCAATATCGAAACCATCGTGAGCACCAACCCGTCCGTCGGCGAGATCCGCGCCATGATCCTGGAGGAAGTCGGGCCCCTCAAGGAGGAGATCGCCAGGCTGAAATCACAGTGAGGGACCCGTGCGCCATGCGAATCTTGTCGTTCTCCTCGTGCTCGCCCTGATCTGTTTTGCGATGGCCTTTCAGAATCACGGGATCGAGTCGAAACTAGACGTTCTCACTGTCCAACAGGAGGCAGCCATGCCCACCCCCCCGCAAGAAACCACGCTCACTACATCCTGGTGCTACAAAGAGGGCGAGCCGCCCACGGAACTCCACACGCGCGTGGACGTACCGACCGATCGGGAGCCACCCGAGACCCCCGCGCAGCACAAGGCGCGGCACGATGCCCGCGTGGCTGCGCAACTCCTCATCACCGAGAACAACTGCGAAAACCCCGACCACCCGCTGACGCAATGAAGATCCTGATCATGCTGCTGATGTGCATGTCCGCCATGGCCTGCAAGACGACGCCCGATGGTGGGCGCGCTCCAGACTGGCCACGCATCGCGGCCGACTGCGACTTCGCCGCCGCGGAGCTTACGGACTTCGCCAACATCACCGAGGACAACGGCCTGCGGGGTGATCTCCTGACGCTAGCCGGGCTGGCGACGGACACGGCGGAGGCGGCGCGCACGGTCGAGCACGACGGGGTGGACGACCTGGTCGCGGACATCCTCCGCGTGTCTGCCCCATTCTTAGACGAGTACGCCAGCCCCGAAGTGCGCCGAATAATCCTCGCTCTGCGGGCAAACGCCCGATTCGTCGTTCTCTTCACGAACTGAGGACCCCACCATGCCCACCAAAACCACCGTCGACACGCAGTCCTCGGCAGTCAAGGCGATGGCCAAGGACTGGCCGCAGACTGACGCGCTGAAGGGTGGTACCGAGCCGATGCGGGATGCAAAGACCCTGTACCTTCCCAAGGAGAAACGAGAGAAGCAGGATGCGTATAGCACGCGCGTGCAGCGCTCGTTCTTGCTCCCCGCATACGGCGACACCGTGAGGAAACTCGGGGCCGCGCCTTTCCGCACGCCGGTGACGGTGAGCGGGGAGGATCAACTACCGCCGATGATTCGGCAGATGCTGAAGGAGACCGACCGCCAGGGCCGGGACTTCACCGCCTTCTGGAAGATGGCATTCACCGAGGCGATCCACCGCGGGCTGACGCACGTGTTCCCAGACTTCCCCGCGCAGGGGCTCGGGGTGATGCGCGACGAGGAATTGGCCACCGGCGTGCACCCGTACCTGGTGCATGTCTCGCCCTTCGACATGCCCGGCTGGAAGATGGAGGAGCTGCCCAACGGCCAGGAGCGCCTGAAGCAGTTTCGATTCCGCGAGACCGGCACGGCTGAGGACCCAGACAACCCGTGGGGGGACGTGCCGCAGGAGACATACTTCGTCTACAACCTGGTCTATCAGGACGAGGTGGATGCGGCCAAGGCGATGATGGGCGCGGGCGCATCGGAGCAGGCAGCCGCAGAGCGCGGATTCCGCCTCCGCGGTAGCGTGGAGATCTGGAGGCGGCCAAAGGATGGCGAGGACTTCGAGATCGTGGATGTGCGCCCGTACAGCTACATCGGGAACCCGCTGGTCACGCTGTACATCACGCAAACCGGCCACATGACGGGGGAGCCCACATTCAAGGAGATGGGATACCTGAATGTGCAGCACTGGCAGTCGGACAGCGATCAGAACAACCTGCTGCACACGGCGCGCGTGCCGATCTTGTTCCGCAAGGGGATATCGCAGACGGAATATGACGAGGCGCTGGTGCTGGGCGCTACCGAAGTCGTCAGCGCAAAGAACCCAGATGCATCGCTTGAGTGGACCGAGACCGAGGGCCGCAGCCTGGGCGCCGGCAAGGAGCACGGGCAGGAGATCGAGAACCGCATGGAGATGCTGGGCATGCAACCCCGCGTCCAGCGCCCCACGAAGACCGCCACCGGCGAGGTGCGCGACGCGGTCAAGATGGAGAGCGAGGCGGAGTCGTGGGTGCGGGCGGGCGAGATGGCATCCGAGATGTCAATCCGCAACGCCGCGCAAATGATCAACGAAGCCGACAGCGTGCCCGAGGACATGTCGGTGGATTGGTTCAACGACTTCTCCCTGTCGGTGAACGCATCGCGCGACATCACGGCACTGAAGGAGACGTGGATCGCGGGCGGGATGCCCACCGAGGACTACCTGGCGGAGTTGAAGCGCCGAAACGTCATCACGGACTCCACGGACATCCAGGCACTGATGGAGCGGCTGCAACGCCAGGGCCCGGGCCTCGACAGCATGGGGTTCGGCGGCACCGCGGAGTAGGCCATGGCCAAAGAGTTCGAGCGGGTAGTGGCGGGGGCGCGGCTGTCGGCCAATGAATGGCTGATGGACCGCGCCATCCGGCACGCCCACCACCTGCGCCGCTTCGGGTCCCACGAGGTGAACGAGATCGTGGGGTTCCTGAATCGCGACGTGTTTCCCGACCTGGTGGGCAGGCTAGAGGCCCGCATCGAGCGGTTCCCCACGCGCGGCATGGAGGTGGACTTCACCACCGCGCGCTATCAGGACATGGTGGCGGGCTTCGACGCGTTCCTGTCGGAGGGCATGCGCGACGCGCGCGACATGGCCTCGACCGACCTGATTGCCTTCGGGAAGCAGGAAACGGCGTTCACCACCAGCCTGATCGAGACCGCGATCCCCGTGGAGATCAGCGCGAACCTGCCCGCGGCGTCGATGATGCGGAGCATCGTGCACTCCCGGCCGTTCAATGGGGACACCCTGACGGGGTGGTTCAAGAACCTGGCCAGCAGCACGTCGGCCAAGGTGGACCGGGAGCTACGCATCGGGATGATGCAGGGCGAGACCACGGGCCAGATCGTCCAGCGGATCCGGGGCAAGGGGCGGGGGCTCGGCCAAGGCGGGGTCATCAACCAGACCCGTCGGGGCACCGAGGCCGTGGTGCGATCGGCCACCAACCACGTCGGCACGCAGGCCCGGCAGTCCACGTACGCCGAGAACGACGACCTCGTGAAGGGGTGGAAATTCCTGGCCACCCTGGATGCCCGCACGACGCTGATCTGCGCCAGCAACGACGGCAAGGTGTTCCCCATCGGCGAGGGCCCGATGCCCCCGCTGCACATGGGGTGCCGGTCCGCGGACTCCCCGATCCTGGCGTCCTGGCAGGACATCGGCCTGGACATCCCCGAGGACGACGAGGGCACCAGGGCGTCGATGGACGGCGAAGTCCCGGAAACCGTGACCTATTCCGAGTGGCTGAAGGGGCAGGACGTGAAGACGCAGCAGCAGGTGCTCGGCAAGCGCCGAGCGGCCATGTTCCGCGCTGGAGACATCAACATCGACCGCTTCACGGACGACTTCGGGAACACCATCAACCTGGACCAGCTGTCGGATCTGGAGCAGGCCCTGCTGAACTAGGGGCTTGACCCGCCCTTTTCGGAGTGCTACGACCATTCCGACAGCCCGGTGGATCCGGGCCATCACCAAGGCGGGACGCCACACTGGAGAAGCAGCGACATGGCAAAAGCAAAGCTAAGCAGCCTCGACGGACTCAGCGACGAGCTGAAGAAGGAGTACAAGCAAAACGACAGCGGCGAATGGCTGCTGATCGTGGACCCTGTCGACGGCTGGGCTCTTGAGGACGTGCAGGGGCTGCGCAACACCGCGCAGTCGAGAAAAGGCGAGCGGGATGCCGCCAAGCGCGAAGTCAGTGCGTGGAAGGAAGCCATGGGGGACCTGACGCCTGACCAGGCCAAGGCCGCCGTGGCGAAGGGATCGAAAGGCTCGGGGGATCCGAAGCCGGACGAGAAGTGGCAGCAGCGGCTGGATGATCAGAAGGCCGAGATGACGGCCAAGCACCAGAAGGAAATGGAGACCGAGACCGGGCTCCGCAAGCGCCGGGAGACGCAGCTGCAGCGGGAGCTGGTGGATAACACCGCCATTCGCCTGCTGCCTGACGGCACCCGCATCAAGATGGTGCTTCCCGAGATCCGGGATCACGTCCGGGCGGTGCTCGACGAGAGAACCGGCGACTTCGTCACCAAGGTCTTCGACTCGCCCACGGCGGAAACGCCGCGGATGACGAACGAGTCAGGCAAGACCCACGACATGGAGACGCCTGAGTACCTGAAGGCGCTGGAAAACAGCGATGATTGGAGCCCGGCATTCCCGGGCACGAATGCCACGGGAGGTGGCGCTGGAGGAAGTGGCGGCGCGGGACGCGGCGGTGCTGGAAAGATCAACCCCGACCTGCCCGCGAAGGAACGCCTAGCCCAAGCATTCGCCCAGAAGGGGGCCGCTGGGGAGTAGGGGTTCCGGTGGGCAGTGAAACACTGCAACACCGAGAACCGACATGGCACTGACAATGCTGGAGGCCGCGAAGGCCTTCACCGGCGACGACATCCGCCAAGCAATTATCGAGATCTTCGTCGAGGCGTCCGACCTTATGCGGGTCATGCCCTTCGAGACGATCGCGGGCAACTCGCTGAAGTACGACCAGGAGGGCACCCTGCCGGGCATCGCCTTCCGAGGGGTGAACGAGGCGTACACCGAGGGCACCGGGGTGATCAACCCGCAGGTCGAGAACCTGGTGATCGCCGGCGGAGACCTCGACGTGGACAAGTTCATCCTGCGCACCATGGGTGAGGGCCGCCGATCCACCCAGGTGGCGATGAAGACGAAGTCTCTGTCCCACACGATCAGTCATAAGATCATCAAGGGCGACAGCGAGACGGATCAGAAGGAGTTCGACGGCCTGCAGAAGCGGCTGACGGGCAGCCAGTTGGTGGCGAACGGGTCCACCTCGAACGGTGACCTTCTCTCCCTCGGGCAACTAGACGCGGCGATCGATGCCGTGGATGCGCCGACGCACCTCTTCATGTCGAAGGCAATGCGCCGGATCCTGACCGCTGCGGCCCGCCTGCAGACGGTCGGCGGCCACGTGAGCTTCGACAAGGACGAGTTCGGCCGCCAGGTCACCGTGTACAACGGCCTCCCGATCCTCATCGCGGACGGCAACGGCGACGTGAACGCCACCCTCGGCTTCAACGAGGCCGCGCCCGGCGGCGGAACGTCCGTCTCCACCAGCATCTACACGCTCTCCCTGGGCGACGACATGCTGACCGGGATCCAAGAGGGGCCGATGATGGTCGAGGATCTGGGCGAGTTGCAGACGAAACCGGTCTTCCGTACCCGCGTCGAGTGGTATCCGGGCCTGGCCCTGTGGCACCCGCGTGCGGCCTCCCGCCTTTGGGGCGTCATCACCGGCGCCGCCGCCGTCTAGTAGGGGATCGACCCTGACCAACCGGGGGGCGAAAGCCCCCCACCACTGGAACCACGAGATAGAGAGATCGAACCATGACCAGAAACCAAACGGTCGACACCCTACTGCAACTGAGCGATGCCGGGCTGATCGCGGCCAGCGCCTACACATTGGTGGACTCCGTGGCCGCCGAGATCGACGTGGGCGCGCATGCGATCGCCGGGAATGTCGCGGTGGACGTGACCGCCATCGAGATCGCGTCGGATGATGAGCTGTACACGCTGACGGTGCTGGGCAGCAACACCTCGGGGTATGCCACCGGCGCCATTGTGCCGCTGGCGTCCATCGAGTTGGGCGCTGGCGCTGCTATGACCGGAGTGGCCGACCTCGACACGGTCGTTGGCCGGTACATCATCCCGTTCCGAAACGAAAAGGACGGCACCGTGTACCGGTACATCCGGCTCTACATCACCATTGCCGGCACCATCGCCACGGGCATCAACTTCGTGTCCTACATGCACAAGGGGCTGATGCAGTCCGCTCCCTGATCGAAGGAGATTCCTGCCTCCGGGCGGCGTCCTGGTGCCGAGCAGGGCGCCGCCCACCTTCCATCTCGGCACACGGAGGAGCCGGTGCGCGTCGACAAGCCGAAGACCGAGAAAGCGATCGAGGCCGAGGCGGACCTGGCGGCACGCCGCAACCCCGACCACATGAACATGAAAGACAGGCTGGACCACCGCGGGCGAGTCCGCGTCTGGGAGTTCGCGACCGAGAAGCATGTCGACCGATACCCGATCGATGTGCGCGAGGGCATGAAGCAGACGCCTCCGCTGTTCGGGTTCCGCAAGCCCGGAACCGAACCGGCGCCCGCGCCCGCCCCCGAGCCGACCCCGGAACCCGAGGGCATCGACTTCTCCGCCCTCAAGGTTGCCGAGTTGAAGCCCATGCACGCCGATGCCGTGCACCGCGGCCTGGACATCGCCATGCCGGAATCGGACTGGCGGAAAGATGACTGGGCGGACGCGCTGCGTCTTGTTGGATACACCCCGACCACCTGACCGAGGCAGACATGAAGAACAGAGTGCGCGACACCGTGGAGTTGATCGGACCCGAGGGGGGCCGCTTGGCCGTCGACCGCAACAGCGCCGACCATCGGCGCCTCGTGGGCGAGGGGTTCCTAACCCGCGACGGGGACACCGGGCTCGGCGAGGGCGAAGCGCCCGCTGCGCCGCCCGCCCCCCCCGTGTTCGACGAGGACTCGGAAGAGGACTGATCCGTGGCCACCACATTCGTGGTCGAGGACGGCACCGGCATCGCTGGCGCCAACAGCTACTGCACGGTGGCCTTCGCCGATCAGTACATCGAGGACCACCTACCGGACGACTTCGCCACATGGGACGCGCTGGCCGAGGCCTTGCAGCAGAAGTGGCTGCGGGCAGGCACGCGATACCTGGACCGGGTCTATGCCACGCGGTACGCCGGATCCCGCACGAACGAAGACCAGGTGTTGGCCTTCCCGCAGGAGGGCATCGAGGACTTCGATGGGTACCTGGTCGAGTCGGACTCGATCCCCACCGCGCTGGCCCAGGCCACCGTGGAGGCGGCCACGCGCAGCATGAACGGCACCACCCTGATCCCCGACGAGACCACGCCGGGCGACACGGAATCGGAGCTGCTCAAGGTGGGCCCCATCACGATCTCCGAGAAGTTCGCGGGCGGCGGTCAATCGGACCAGCCGACGTTCCCCACCATTGACCGCATCCTCCAGCGCGCGGGCCTGATCCTGCCGCCGGGGAGGGTGATGCGCAGCTGATGGTCACGCCGGCCGACACC
>PIVZ01001641.1 GCA_003354045.1 bacterium | reverse complement strand
GCTTCTTCCCGGCGCGCGGCGAGGAGCCGAGACTCCGTGAACTCATCGCCATCCTTCACGAGGAGTGCGCCAAGATCGGCCGCGACCCCTCCGAGATCGAGATCACCCTGCCGCTCCCCGGCTTCGACGTCGACGCCATCCGCCGCTACCGAGACATGGGAGCATCGAGGCTGATCATCCCCCCACCTGCGTTCGACGCGGACGGAATCAAGCGAGGCTTCGAGGAGTTCAACAACGCGATCGTGAAGAACCTGTAGTGCGGAAACGCACGGTTGGCCTGGGTTTTTCTCGCGAATACGCACGCCCCTCTTGATAGCGGGCTCGCGGCGGGTACTCATGGAATGAGGACATCCACATCACTAGGAGCTCCACCATGAATTGCCGAAACTCTGTCGTACTCACCGCCGCCCTGTCCGTCTGGATCTCCGCCTGTGCCGGCGTGACGCTGGACGTTCCGCTCGTCTCGTCCGCTCCGCCGGCGCCCGATCGAATCGGAGAGGCCACCGCGCTGGTCG
>PIVZ01001640.1 GCA_003354045.1 bacterium | reverse complement strand
TGAGCAGCGATTCCGTGGAATCGTCAGCGGTCGGGAACGGTTGAAAGCGACGCGAAAGCTCCAGATCCTGCCGAACGGAGAGCTCACTATCGAGCAACTCGAGAGGCACTCGGCGCCGGGCGATGAAAGACAGGGCCGGGCCGGGTCGCGGCCGCCACTTAGGCGTCGACCGCCCACCCGTCGGCGGAATCTCATCCTTGGTGGAGCGAGTGCCGTCGCAGCAGTAGCGGCACTCATACTGTTTCTGCTGATACCGAAGACGCCGCCCGGCAGTGAGAATCTCTACTGGTTGCCTCCCTTCTCATCGGACCTCGATTTCCGTGCGGCGGTGGATTCCGTGTCGGGGCAGGAGCTGCTTGACGGTTTGCACGCTTATGCCGAGAGGGATCTCGAAGCGGCAATCGATCTGCTCGGCCGGTCTGAGGCATAGGGACAAGTAGATCGAAGGGCGTCTCCTGGTATACATAGTCCACCAACTCGGCCGTGTAATGCTCTGTGTCGGCAACGACGTTACC
>PIVZ01001639.1 GCA_003354045.1 bacterium | reverse complement strand
TTGGCTTCATAACGGGCAGCCATCGGGCGACCAGGGGGCGGGCACGACGGAAGACGGTTCGTATGCTCTCAACGGCGCCGTGAGCAGCGCGGCGTTGCGGCTCATTGCCCGTGAGGCGGACGCCACGTGGGTGATCCCATCGGAGGACGAGTGGTACAAGGCGGCGTACTACGATGGTGGTAGCGACGTGTACTATGACTATGCAACGAGGGCTGACAGCCTTCCGGTGGCTGAAGTATGTGCCGGCGGCGGTAACTCGGCGAACTACATCGGCAACATCGTTTTCGATTACGCGCTCGGCCCACCATTCTACAGAAACGAGGTCGGGTGTTACATTTCCTCCTACAGCCCATATGGCACGTTCGACCAGGCGGGGAACGTGTACGAATGGACTGAAGCTCTCATCTGGGCTGGGGTATACGACGATCGCGGTGTGCGTGGCGGGTCGTACCAAGGCACTGACTTCGACCTGAGCGCGGGGCTCCGCAACCGCGCCGACCCGGCGCTCGAGGGCG
>PIVZ01000758.1 GCA_003354045.1 bacterium | reverse complement strand
AACCCCTCTTCTTCGGTGAAGTCATACTGCTCGGTGTGGAATGGAGGCAGAGCCCAACCGGGAGCCACTCGCGAGCGCGAGTCGTGCAGCACCATGCTCTGAGACAGCGCCACGCCGCCTCGGGGCTGGAACCCTTCCGCCGATCCCATGTACCCGAGAGCTCGCAGCTCATGACGGCCGTAGTTGACTATGGATGGTTCCGACGGTGCCTTCGCCGCGACGATCTTGTCGCGCTCGTTGCGCGTATCGTTGCCAGCCACCGCAGCAACCTCTCTCCCGGCGTCAGCTTCAGGTTGGGGTGGGCCCACGGCCAATTCGTGTTCGTGCACCTCTACGGCTGCCTTGGGCGGTGAAATCCCGCTGCTCTCCGTCCAGAAGCCACATCCGACGACCATGGCCGTGCAAGCAAGAGCAACGGCCGAGACTGCAAAACCCGTTTTCTTTTCCATGTGCCTTTTCTCCATGTAGCAGGCGGCCTCAGGCGTCCACCCCGAGCCGAAACGCCTGGTCGGAGCGTCCGACATTGCGGCGCTCTCCTATGTAAAGTCGGTGTCCAGCCCGAAAGAGGCTCACCGGGTGAGAAGTTTTTTGACGTAGCCGATACGGGTGAGCTTCAGGCCCGGCTTCGGCTTATGGACAGTTCGGCCGCGCCGTCGGCCGACAGAGGACTGGTCGGCTGATGCCGCCTACTCCCCGGGGGCGACCAATGGCGGCTCGGTGCTCGGCCGTGCGACGATATTGCCTTGCTCGTCCACGTCAACGGGGTCGGCGTGTACGGTGACAGTTGCCTTTCCGAGCAGGCTTTCGATCTTGATCGTGAGCTCCTCGGCCACGGCGTGGGCCGCGTCGAAGGACATCTTGCCGTCCATCTCCACGTGAACCTGCACGAACTTGTCGGCGCCGGACCGGCGTGCACGCAGATCGTGGATACCGACCACGGCCGGATGATCGAGCAAGGTGATGGTTATCAGCGAGATCCGGTCTTCAGGGAGCTGGTGATCCATGAGCCCGTTTACCGACTCGCGCAGCACGTCGAAGCCGGAGTAAAGTACCAGGGCGGCGATCACGAAGCCGGCGACAGTGTCCGGAAGTGAGCTGCCGGTCCAGCCGACGATGGCCAAGGCAACGAGCGCGCCTGCATTGCTATAGACATCGGTGAGGTAGTGAATGCTGTCGGCGCGCAGCGCGGGCGAGTCGGTACGGCGCGCGGCCGCTCGCAGATACCTGACCAGCCATGTGCTGGCCACCACGCCGACGGCCATCATGGCGACGGCGCCACCCGTGTGCGCGATCTCTTGCGGCGCGCGCAATCTGTTCACTGCCTCGCCGAGTACGTAGAGACCGCTCGCCCCGATGACGATGGCCTGGACGAGGCCGCCCAGATACTCGGCCTTGCCGTGGCCGAAGGGATGTTCCCTGTCGGGCGGCGCTTCGGCCGTGCGTACGGCAAACCAGTTGACGGAGGAGGCGAACAGGTCGAGCAGGGAATCGAGGCAGGAGGCGATGACCGCCAGCGACCCCGTCCACAGAGCCACCACGGCCTTTAGCAACGTGAGACTGCCGGCTACGAGCACACTCGTGCGCGCGCTGGCCGAGCGGGCCTGGCCGAGTTCCGGCTGCTGGTAAGCCGGCGCCGGATGTACCGGCGGTTCTACGGTGGCAGCCACTACAGGAAGTGCATTATTAGGGTAGGGGGAAGTTCGCAAGCTCCCCAGTTCCTGTGAGGCCCGCTGCTACGGATTCACCGTCACGATCAAGGTGTCCTCGGGAACCGTGGCGAACAGCGGTGCCGAGGCGTTAATCGTTGTCGATCCCGCCGATATCGGGTCGAAGGCGACGCCGCCGGAAGCGACGTTGCTCGGAGAGTCGGACGAGTTGACGGCTACCGTTACGGTCACACTGGTTCCCGTGGTCGCAGTGGTCACGAGCTCACCGACGCCGCCATCGCTGCTGGTCAAGGTCACCGTCAAGGAACCGGCATCCGCGCTAACGACCTGTGCGTACTGATAGGCCGTGCCAGCCGTGTTCGGAATGCCCGTGCGAACAACGAAGGGATCGTCAGCGGCCCCGGCGGTAGTGGTCGTAGCGAGACTCCTGATGTCGAACACCGGCGCCTCG